>LJUF01000271.1 GCA_001303665.1 Phycisphaerae bacterium SM23_33
CCGGCGAGGTGCGGCGCCTGCTTGGCTGAGCTGGCTCGGTCACGTCAGTTGCTCCTATCGGCCGGCGCCGCTGCCTGCCCGAGAAACTCCCGCCGCGTGCTTCTTGCCTGCCGGCGTCTCATTCCCGCTCCAGTCGCTGCGCGAACCGCCGGGCCAGCTCCAGCACCTCGCGGACGCTGCCGGGGGCCTGGCTGCCGGCGATGATCTTCAGGTAAAAAGACCCCGCCCGCACGTAGCAGCAGCCGTAGGACAAGTACGCCTTGTCACCGACGTCCACGTATTCGGGGCGATCGGCCGGGTCGGGGGCGTCCTCGCGCGGGGCCTGCTCAGCGAGGATCCTCTCGGCGGCCGCCGGGCCGGCCATCTGGTACAGGAACAGATCCAGCGTGTTTGCGTCGGCGGGGTTGGTGAGGGTCATCGCGGCCAGGCCCACGCAGCCGTGCTTGAGGTAGACGATGTCCTCGCCGTCGATCTTTTCGTGCATGCGTTCGGCCGGCCATTGCTTCGGCTGGCTGGTGATCCTGAAGGGCGAGCCGGCTGCTGGTAGCGGCAGCAGGGCGGCCAGGTTCAGCTCGCCGGCAAAGCCGGTTTCCGGGGGCACCGGCCCGGGGCCGGCCCGCCCGATAAGGTAAATGCCCAGGACGATGGCCGGCAGCGCTAGAAGCAGCAGCGCCGCGGCAAGCCACTCGCCCGGCGAGGTGCGGCGCCTGCTTGGCTGAGCTGGCTCGGTCACGTCAGTTGCTCCTATCGGCCGGCGCCGCTGCCTGCCCGAGAAACTCCCGCCTGGACGGCCTGCCGGATTGCCGTCTGCGCGTGTCCGTCTCTTTCCCTTCCCTGATGACCGGCGACGTGCCTGTATTCTATCGGCTTGGGCAGGCGCCCCGAAACCAAATCGGCCCGGGGCGGGTTCTCATCCAGCCTGGGCGGCGGCGAAAAACAGGAGGCCCGGAAGAGGGGGCGGCTTCCGGGCCTCGACGGAGAGGGCGGGATTCGAACCCGCGGTCCCGAAGGCATCGGGACACCGGTTTTCGAGACCGGCCCATTCAACCGCTCTGGCACCTCTCCAGCATGCCTGTTCTATCGAACACCGATGTTGGCGTGTTTGCCTCCTTTTTGCAAGAAGTTGCCCGACGACGCTCGGCTGCGGGTCAGGCGCGGAGCTGATCCGGCACCGGCGCGTTAGGGCGCTGTCCGGGGCGCGCCGCGGAATAATGGCCACCGGGGGGGGTGGGGTTATTCAACTTGCTTGAATCCGCCAGCCGATGTAACATTATAATAGGAAGGAAAGTACGGCCCGCCGGGGCGTGGTATGGGTTTAATGACGTAGCGGGTTTGCCGGGGCGCTCCGTGAGCCTCCGGCGTGCCAGCGGGTGTTGTGCATACATGGCCAGAGCCGACATATTCTCCGTCACGGTCAACCGTTTTCTCGCCCCCGTTGCGCGCTTTCTGGAAGACCCGACCGTCTCGGAGATCATGATCAACACCCCGCAGGAGATTTACATCGAGAAGAACGGCTCGCTGGTGAAGACCGACGCCCGCTTCGAGAGCGAAGAGGCCTTCATGGCGGCCGTCAACAACATCCTCCAGTTCACCGGCAAGCGGCTGACCTCCGAGCATCCGCTCCAGGACTCGCGCCTGCCCGACGGCTCCCGCGTGCACGTGATCCTCAGTCCGCTCAGCCGGCAGGGCACCTGCATGACCATCCGCAAGTTCGCCAAGGTCATGTTCGATGCCGAGCACCTGGTCGAGCTGGGCTCCTGGACGGCCGAGGCGATGGAATACCTCCGCATGTGCGTGCTGGGGGAGAAGAACATCCTGGTCTCCGGCGGCACCAGCTCGGGAAAGACCTGCCTGCTGAACGTCCTGAGCGCGTTCATCCCGAACCATCAGCGGATCGTGGTGATCGAAGACTCCGCCGAGCTGGAGCTCCAGCAGGACCATCTGATCTGCCTGGAGTCCCGGGGGGCGGACCGCTACGGCCGCGGGGAGGTGACGATCCGGGACCTGTTCCGATCGTCGCTGCGGCTGAGGCCGGACCGAATCATCATCGGCGAGTGCCGCGGCGGTGAGGCCCTGGAGATCATCCAGGCCATGACCTCCGGGCACGCCGGCTCCATGAGCACGCTGCACGCCAACAGCCCGCTGGACGCCCTGAACCGCCTGGAGACCCTGTGCATGATGTCGAAGATCGACCTGCCGCTGTACGCGCTGCGGGCCCAGGTGACCTCCGCCATCGACGTCATCGTGCAGCTGACGCGCTTCCCCGACGGCCGGCGGTCGGTGACAGGCGTCGCCGAGGTGCTGCCGCTGGACGCCCAGGGCCGGTACGCCGTGCGCGACATCTTCGTTTACCGGCTGGAAGAGAAGTCCGACTCGGACAAGGGCCAGCTGGTCTGGACGGGGGCGAAGTCGCAGTTCGGCGACGAGCCGAAGCTGCGCGTCCTGCTTCGGCAGGCGAAGCTCACCGGCGGGATCTTCGCCCCGGCGGAAGCCAAGGCGGCGGCCCAGCCGCAGGAGGCGCGGGCGTGACGGTTCCAAGCAGGGCAATGTGGCGGCGCTTGCACCGGCAGGTTGGCGGGCAGTTGACCCTGGAGTGGGCGATGGTGCTGGTGGTGGTGGCGCTGCCGATGTATTTCGTCATCAAGCTGTGCATGGCCTTACTGGTCGCGCACTTTCAGATGGTGTCGTTCATGGAGACGATCCCCTTTCCGTGAGGGGTCAGGCGCGGAAGGGCGGTTGAGGGACTGGCCCCGAGGTGAAAAAATGAAGCAGGCGTGGAAAACGCTGAAGCGACTGCACTCGGACGAGAAGGGCGCCGAAGGTCTGGAGAAGCTGCTGATCATCGCGGCGATCGTGCTGCCCCTGCTGGGGCTGCTGATCGTGTTTCGGCAGGCCATCGGGAACTGGGCCTCCAGCATGTGGAACCAGATTTCCTCGGACGCCGGCCAGTCCGTACCCGGCTCCGGCGGCGTTGACGTTCCCTCACCGTAACGCGACCCCGGCCCGGGCTGATGCTGGACGAGACGCTGCCGCTGGAGAGGGCCGCTTGGGCAGCCGCGGCGCTGGCTGCGCTGGTGATCACAGCCGCCGCGGCGGACCTGCGGCTGAAGAAGATCCCCAACTGGCTGACGTACCCGGCGATTCTGCTCGGCCTGGCGGGCAACACGCTGGCGGGCTGGACGAACCCCGCCGGCCGGTGGTGGGGGCTGGTGGCCTCCCTGGCCGGGTTCGCGGTCGGCTTTCTGCCGCTGCTGCTGGCGTGGCTGGCCGGCGGAATCGGCGGCGGGGACGCCAAGCTGATGGGGGCCGTCGGCGCCATCGGCGGCTGGCAGTTCGTGCTTAGTGCGATGCTGTACGGTTTCGTCGTCGCGGCCCTGATGGCCGTGGCTGTGATGGTCCGAAGGCACCTGGTTCGCCGCACCCTGCGGCGGGTGTGGCAGACGCTGGTGCTGCTGGTGACGCCGGGGGCCCGCCCGGCCGACCCGACGGACCGGGACAGCCCGACCGTGCCGTTCGGCGTGGCCCTTTGTGTGGGAACGCTGGCGGCCATAGCGGAGGTGCTGCTGCGAACGGGGCTGCGACAAGGGTTGGGCGGGTGAGCTCAGGCCCCCCCGGAAGAGGGCAATGGCGGATCAAGGCAGGTCAGGAAAGCGATGGCTGTCGCGGCCGGCAATGATGCTGGCTGTGGCCATAGCTTTGGTCTGCGCGGGCTGGGCGCTGGCGGCCTGCGGCAACGGCTGGCTCGGGCGGGCCCTGCGAAGCCCGCTCACCCTCCGGGCCGGAGCCGTCTGCCTGGCCTCCATCGTGCTGCTGTACCTGATCGCCGGGGCCTTGTGGCGGCTGGGGCGGGGGCGGCGCCGGGCCGACGGCTCGGCGGGGACGGCTGCGATCGAGTTCGTGCTGCTGTTTCCCATCGCCCTGTCCATCGTGCTGGTCATGATCCAGTCCATGCTGGTGGTGGTGGGGAACATCGTGGTTCACTATTCGGCCTTTGCGGCGGCCCGGGCGGCGGTCGTGCACGTGCCGGAAAAGCTTTCCTACGAGGAGCCGCGGAACGTGGTGGCGGACCCGGCCTACTCCGGGAAGTTTCACCGCATTCGCTGCGCGGCGGTGGAGGCGGTCAAGGGCGTGTCGGCGGGCAAGCAGGGCGCCGGCGGGTCCGGCGGCAGCGGCGGGGCCATCGTGCTGGAGCAGGGCATAGACCGGTTCTTCTCGCTGTACGACCGGCCGTCGCCCAGGTGGGTCCGCACCATGCTGCCGTCGAAGTACGAGTACGCCTGGGACTACACCGAGGTGAGCCTCCAGCCGCCCGACAACGGCCAGCAGTATGGCGACCACGAGGACCTGACGGTCAGCGTGCGGCACATGCTGTACCTGTCCATGCCGTACGCCAGGGCCTTGTTCGGCAAGCCGCTGCCGGGGGGCACCGGCGACTACGCCACGGAGGCCACCGCCACCTACACCCTGACCAACCAGGGGGTGGAGGACGAGATCGACGTGGAGGTGTTCCCACGCTACGTTGGTCGCGGGCAGCAATAAGTGTTCGGAACCAGAGCTATGTCCGGAAGCGGCACAGGCGGCAAGGCGACGGGCTCGGCCGGCGGGCTGCCGGTCGGCTCGAAGCTGGGCAAGTACGAGATCGCCGAGCGGCTCGGCGCTGGGGGAGAGGCCATCGTCTACAAAGGCCGCGACCCGCTGCTGGACCGGTACGTCGCCATCAAGCAGGTGGCGCCGCAGTTGGCGGAGGACGAGAAGTTCCTGGACCGCTTTCGTGACGTGGTGCGGCGGCTGTCCAGGCTGGGCTGCGAAGAGATCGTCACCATCTACGAGCTGATCGAGGATGAGAACGGGACCTTCGTGGTCATGGAGTTCGTGGAGGGGCACAGCATCGAGACCACGCTGGCCACCCAGCCCGGGCCGGTGGAGCCCAAGGCCGTCCTCCAGATCCTGTGGCGGATCGCGGCCGGGCTGGCCCAAATCCACAAGGCCGGCATCATCCACCGCGACATCAAGCCCGCCAACATCATCGTGGGCGAGGGCCTGCGCGTGAAGATCACCGACTTCGGGGTGGCCGCCCGGGCCGGCGTGCCCGCCTCCATGCGGCTGGGCACCACCAAGTACATGGCCCCGGAGCTGTTCGCGGGCACGCAGGTG
>LJUF01000272.1 GCA_001303665.1 Phycisphaerae bacterium SM23_33
GAGCGGACCTCCTCGACCGTCCTTGCCACCCTCATTTCAGGGCCTCCCGCACCGCCTTCAGGACCCCGGCCCGGCCCGGCCCGGCCAGCAGGTCCACCTGCTGCACGTCCACGGTGACGACCGGCACGGCCGCCTCGGTCACAATCTTCCAGTACGCCCGCCGCATCGAGGCCAGGAACTCGGCACTGAAAACCCTTTCGTGCGGCCGGCCGCGCCGGGCGATCCGCTCCAGCAGCAGCTCTTCGGGCCCGTCCAGCTGAACCAGGACGTCCGGGGCCTTGACGCGCTGCTCGGCCCCCGCGGCTAGGCGGCGGTACAAGGCCAGGTCCTCCCCCGAAAGACTGATGCCGGCGTAGACCGCGTCCTGGCAGAAGCCGTAATCGGTAACGCAGACGCCGCCCGCCGGCCAGGCCTGGAGGTTCAACTGCGACAGCCGCGAGAAGAGGAAATACAACTGCGAAGGCAGGGCAAATTCCCCGCCGCGGAGATAGGAATCCGAGAGGAAGGGGTTGCCGGCGTAGTCCTCGCGGATGAGCCGGGCGGGGATTTCCTCGGCCACGGCCTCGGCGAGGGTGGTCTTTCCGGCTGCCGGCGGGCCGATGATGCTGATCAGCGGCGCGGCCGCCGGGGGCTGCCTGGCCGCCTCTGGCTGCCCGGCCGCCGGTTGCTCCGCGACCTCGGCCAGGAGCTGGGCGACCGTCCGCCCCAGCACGGGATGGACCACTTCGGCGGCGATCTCCGCCAGCGGGCGGAGGACGAAGGGTCGCTGGTGCATCCGGGGATGCGGGATGGTCAGGGCGTCGCTTTCCATCACCGTCTCGCCCATGAGCAGGATGTCCAGGTCGCAGGTTCGCGGCCCCCAGCGCTGCTCGTGGTTGCGCCGCCGGCCCAGGGCATCCTCCACCTGCTGGAGGACCGCCAGCAACTCCAGAGGCTCCAGGCTGGTCTCGACCTGGGCGGCGGCGTTGATGAACTTGCCCTGCCCTGCCGGGCCGCCCACGGGCTCCGTCTCGATCATCTGGGAGATCTTTCGCACGGACACCCCCTCGGCGTCATCCAGCGCCTTGAGCGCCTGCATGACCGTCCAGGCCCGGTCGCCGACGTTGCTGCCCAGGGCGATGTATGCAATTCGTCCCATCGAAACAACGGTCACGAAGCCAGGGGCCGGCAGGCCGGCCGCGGCGGGAATCCGCGCCCTACCAGCGCAATCTCGCCAGGCGGTCGAGGCCCTCGGCGACGCGCTCGGTTTCGATCGTCAGCGCCGCCCGGAAATACCCCTCGCCGGGCGGCCCGAAGCCCACGCCGGGTATGAACACCACGTCGGCCTCACCCAGGCACCGCTTGGCGAAGGTCATCGAGTCCACGCCCTCGGGGCAGCGGGCCCAGACGTAGAACGTGGCGGCCGGCCGGCTGACACCGTAGCCCAGCTTCGCCAGCCCGTCACACAGGACGTCCCGCCGCTGGCGGTAGATCTCGCGCTGCCGGCGGACCTCGTCGCGGTCGTAGCCTTGCAGCGCGGCCACGCCCGCCCACTGGATGGCGTTGAACTGGCCGGAGTCCACGTTGCCCTTGACGGCCGCCAGGGCGGCCACAATCTCGGCGTTGCCGGCCACCCAGCCGATCCGCCAGCCGGTCATGTTGAAGGTCTTCGAAAGCGAGTGGAACTCGACGGCCACCTCCCTGGCCCCGGGGGCCTGAAGCACGCTCGGCGGCGGGGAGTCGTAATACACCTCGCTGTAGGCCGCGTCCGCCGCCACCATGACATTGTGTTTCCTGCCCCAGGCGATGAGCTTCTCGTACCAGGCCAGATCAGCCACGGCCGCGGTCGGGTTGTTCGGATAGTTCACGTAGATCATCTTCGCCCTGGCCGCGGCGGCCTGGTCGATGGCCTCCAGGTTCGGCAGCCAGCCGTTGTCCGCCGTGAGGGCAAGGTAGGCCGGCTCGGCCCCGGCGAAGACCGCCGCGGCGTTGTACACCGGATACCCCGGCCGCGGCACCAGCACGACCTCGCCCGGGTTGACCACGGCCAGCGGCAGGTGGGCGATGACTTCCTTGGCCCCGATGCAGGTGATGATTTCGCGGGTGGGGTCCAGCTCAACGCCGTAGCGGGACTTCATGAACGCCGCCGCCGCGGCGCGAAACTTCGGCACGCCTTCGTCGAAGGGATAGCGGTGGTTGGCCGGGTCGCCGACGGCCTTGCGCATCGCCTCAACGATGAAGCCGAACGTGGGCCGGTCCGGGTCGCCCACGCCGAAGTTGATGACGTCGCGCCCCGCGGCGATGGCCCGCCGCCTGGCCCGGTCAATCTCCACGAACAGGTACGGCGGCAAGGCCTTCAGACGATCCGATCTTTCCCATGCCATCGGCGCTGCCCGCTCCTGTATCTGCGGCCAATCCGGCACTGAATCCCTGCGAAAACGAGCATTGTAGCAGGCGAACCTCGCGGGGCAAGGATCGTCCCCCGGCCGGGAACATTCCGCGCGGCGCAATGACTCATTCGGCTGACGGCGGCCCGCCGCCTGGAGCGGGGATGATCACTTTGCCGTCGGCAACGCCGTAGCGGATCGGCTCCCCTTCCCGGGCCGAGCCGAGAAACGCCTTCAGGGCCTCTCGCACGGTAACGTCCCTCAAATTCGCCGTGACGGGCGTCTCGCGGTAGACTTTCTCGGCCGCAAGCGCCTCCCAGTCCACCTCGACGTCCAGCTCCGCCACGTCGCGGACGAACTGAAGGGCGTCGGACAGCGGGGCGCCGCTGAACTCAACCTTGGGCAAAGCCACCTTGAGCTTGTCCAGGACACCCCGGTTTGCCCTTCGGCCTGCCTCGAGGGCCGCAAAGGCGCCGGGATCGCCGTGGAGCAGCTCCGCCAGCTCCCAGTCGCCCACCGCCTCGTCTTTTCGGTTGAGGGCCTCATACAAGCCGGCCCGCCACTCGCGGTATTCAGGGTCGAAGCGGCGCAATTCAATCGCCCGGCTGACGTCTTCCAAGGCGCCGTTGAGATTGCCCAGCTTCTCTCTCGCGGCCGCCCGCCCAGAGAGGCATTCGCCGGACCAGGGGTTCATCGCCAGCGCCGCGGTGAAAGAACGCTCGGCCTCGGCGTATTCTCCATCCTCGTGGGCCTTGGTCCCCTGGGCCCGGAGGTGGTCCAGGGCTTCGCTGTCCGAAGCCGGCATCCAATGCAGCACACCCTCGATGACCGTCCTCACCACGGTATCCAGCCTGCCGGTCTGAAGCAGGACGATCAGCAGGATGATGAAAACCCACACGGTCCTGCGGCCGAACGAAGGCTTCAGGCCGGGGATCAGGCACGGCCAGATCTTCGACCCGTCCAGCGGGGGTATCGGCAGGAGATTGAGGACGGCCAGCAGGACGTTGATCAGGGCCACCATCATCAGCCCGTAATGGCCCACCAATAGGAACGGCTCGGCCAGCGGGCCGTACCGGTAGCAGTGCCGCGTCGCCAGCATCAGCAGAAAGCACAGCCCCACCACGAACAGATTTGCCGCCGGCCCGGCCAGGCTGGTCAGCAGGTAGTCCCACTTCGGGCGCCTGAAGTTGTACAAGTTCACGGGCACGGGCTTGCCCCAGCCGAAGGGCAGCACAAGCAGCGCCAATGTCCCCAAGGCAGAAAGGTGGCGGAGGGGATTGAGGCTCACCCTGCCCTGGCGGCGGGCGAAGTCGTCGCCCAGCAGGCTGGCCGACCAGGCGTGGGCGAACTCGTGCAGCGTCAGCCCGATCAGCAGTCCCGGCAGGAACAACACGGCCTGAAGCAGCCTCATGCCCATGCCGGCCCTCCGTACGACGTGATGACCTGCTCGGCCCGCCGGGCCATGGCCGGGTCCAGCTCCCGCAGCTCGGCGAGGCTGCGGCGGGCATCGTCGGCGGCCCCGATGGCGAGGCTGCCCAGGAACTGGAAATAGAGCTTGTCCCGAGCGGGCAAGGCCGCCGTCCGCTCCAGGCATCGGCGGATCAGCGCGGGGTCCCGATCGCGTCTGGCCAGGGCCAGCAGGGCCATGTCCGCGGGTTGATTGTCCTCCACCTCCAGCAGGTACTGGGCCCGGGCGCGGGCCTGATCGAACTGCCGGTCAAGCATCGCCTGCCACAGCCCCTGCTCCAGCACCAGCTTGCGGACCGACGGGGCCAGGTCGCGGCGGGCGCCCAGCGAGGCCGTCAGTTGGCGCAGCCGCTGATAATCGTCGCGATGAAAGGCAATCGTCAGCTCCAGCAGCTCGAACATGCCGGCGGGGTCGTCGCCGATTTCCCGGCCGCGGGCCAGATAGCTCCGCGCCTGATCCAGGTCGCCGGCCCCCGCGGCCAGCATGCCCGCCCAGGAAGCGATCTCCGGCCGGGGGTGCTGGTCCATCCAGGCGGCCGCCTGGGCCTGAGCGGCCTCCGGGCCCTCTTGCCTGTACAGCCCCATCAGCGCCGTCCGGCCGAAGTTGCCGTCCCGGCTGATGGCCCAGGCCAGGTCCAAGAGCGGCACGCTCACGGGCAGGTGGAAGACACCGGCCAGTTGGCCAGCCCAAAGGAAAGGCAGCGAAGCAAGCTTGCGCAGGGCGCGAAACATCGTCCTCCCCAGGACCGAATCCGAACCGGGCCCATTGTACTTTTCGCCCTCCCCGGGTCCCAGGAAAAAGCCTCGGACCGCGGCGCTTGGCCGCGGGCGCAGCCCCATCCGTGCATCGCCCCGGGCAGGCGGCGGGTGAGTCTATTGCCTTGACCGCCGGCTTCTCGCATGATGACGGGCGGCCCGGGCCGCGGGTGGCGGCCTCGCGACAACTGCCATGGCTTTCCTCAGACGATTCGTCGACGGCTTTGTGTTCGTTTCCGGCTCGCGCCGGCAGCTGCGGCGGCGTGCGCCGGAGGGGTTCGCGCCGCTGGCAGGGCGGCTGATGCTGCTGGGGATCGCCTGGGGGTTGGTCGTGGTGGGTCTGTGGGAGCTCACGTTCCGCTTCACCACGCGGGCGCGCCTGGTCGGCTGGGTGGTGCCGGCCTGCGTCTGCGCCGCCGCCACGGTTTTCGGGCCCTACAGGCCGGGGTGCCTGTCCCTTGCCCGCACCCTGACGGGCATAAAGCCGCCGCGATGGCTGCGGCTGCTGCGCTGGCCGGTCTTTCTCGCCCTCACCGGCGGACTGGCCTCGCTAAACC
>LJUF01000273.1 GCA_001303665.1 Phycisphaerae bacterium SM23_33
TTCAGAAGGGCGCTTCCCAGCGGCCCGCCGCAATAGCTGAAGGCCCCCCAGCAGCACTCCATCTTGCCGTCGCACCAGAAGGGCGGGCCGGGGTCGTCGACCCAGCCGCCATACGCGCTGGCCTGCTCCCAACAGGCGTTGCCGGTGTTGCTGCCGTCGGCGCAGGTCCACTGGGTGCAGTTGGCGGTGTCCAGCACCTCATCGCCGGTGTTGGGGACGCCGTCGCCGTCGGTGTAGGAGCTCTGGCAGGCCCACTCGGTGATGGGCTTGAGGTTCTTGGACCAGTTGAAGGCGTGAGTGTTCCACGCGCCAGGCCCGCCGTAGTCGTTCCAGCCCAGTTCGGTGGACTGGTCCCAGTAGCCGTCGCCCTCGTCGGCCCAGACGCTCTGGCTGCACCAGGTAAAGGGCATGTACGCCATGCCGGTGCAGTCCGTGCTCCCGCTGACCGTGGTGATGTACAGCCTGACCTTGTGATCCGGCCAGGCGGCTAGGCAGTTGGCCAGCGCTGTCCTGTCAAAGTCGGCGCACCAGGTGGCAAAGCCCGCCTTGATGAACGCGTAATGGTTGGCGCCGGTGTTGATGTAGCGGGCCATGCACTCCCCGGAGCAGGCCTCGTCCTTGGTGGGCAGATACTTGCCGTATCCGAGGTCGGCCAGTGCCGCCCCGGGCAGCCACGCCACCGCTGCGGCCAGAAGCACAACCGCTAAGATCTTTCTCCTCATGTTGTTTCCTCCACCATGTCCACTGATTCTCCGTCGCGCGCGGGCGCACTCCGCCCGCTACGGTACATGGGGCAGTGTGCTTGTATCTTCACCATGAAGCGCCAGCCCTAACCCCTTAGAAACGGCGCTATCTCTCTCAACCGGGCTTCTATGTTACCGCGCTCTGCCCATTCCGTCCAGCCCCGT
This sequence comes from Phycisphaerae bacterium SM23_33, assembly GCA_001303665.1. Taxonomy (GTDB): domain Bacteria; phylum Planctomycetota; class Phycisphaerae; order SM23-33; family SM23-33; genus SM23-33. Next base: position 909 of record LJUF01000273.1, read on the forward strand.
TCCGGGCCCGTTGTGAAAAAAGCTCGCGCACGTTGGGCCCGTCCGCAGGTCGAGTCCGCGGCCCTTCCGCCCGCCGACCCTCCCCGCGTGCAAAAGGCCGCCCGTCGGCCGGGGCAGGCCTGCGGGCGACTAACGTCCGCACAAAGCACACCCCGACCGGGGAAGCCTTAACCCCGGTCGGGGCTTGGTCTTGCCTAAAGACAATCAAACTGCAAACGTCGGGCTACCGCTTCTTGCGAAGCAGGACCAACAGTCCGCCGCCGGCCAGCACCAGCATCGTCGCCGGCTCGGGGACGCACACGATCTCGAGGTACGGCTCCTTGCCGGGATCGTCGTCGGTATAGCAGTGCTTGTTGTTGAAATCAAAAGGCGGCAGGTCCAGGACCACCAGACCCCTGTTGTTCGGGTTGCACAGCAGGTCCTGCAACAGCGCGTCGTCAAGGACCACCCCGACGTAGGTTTCGTAGTCGGCGTCGCTCATGTTCAGGGTCGCGGTGTTCTGAACGGTCTTGCACGCGCCCATCCACGGCATCCACGGGTCGTTGAGGTTCTTGTTGGCATTGGTCCAGACGCAGTCCAGCATGGTGTTCTGCCTGGGATCGCCCGGGAACATCCACTGGACGGAGTTCTGGACGTCCAGAACCTCGTCACCGGTGCTGGGGACGCCGTCGCCGTCGGTGTAGGCGGTCACGGCGTACATCTCGGTGGCCGCCGTCTCGTCCTTGGGCCAGTTGAAGTTGGTCATCGTCTGGCCCGCGGTGCCCTCGACCCAGTCGGTCTCGCTCCACAGGGCACAGACCTTGCACGGGACAGCCGCCCCGCCCGGCGTGAAGCCGGCCTTCGGCATCATGTAGAACGTCGCCTGATAGTGCCAGCCGGGCGGACACGGGTTGGCGCACATCCAGGCCTCGATCTCGCAAGTGTCCCAGTCGCCGTACCATTGGTGATCGGACGCCTTGACGCACCGCGCGCCCGGCGCCTGGCCGGCGTTGCTGTACCATTCGCCGGGCCCCGGGGGCCCACCGGCCTGATCGTTGATATTGTCCCGGCCGACGATGAAGATTTCACCGCTGGCACTGGCCGCCAACAGCCCCGCAAGGGCGGCCGCAACTAAAAACAATCTACCCATAATCATCCCTCCTCGCGCATGCTCCATTGACCAATCAGGTACAGATTCCCGCTCTCAACGAAGTACTCGTTAGGCTCCTTGACTGTCACCACCTCCCTTCGCGCCGGCTCAAAGCCCGCGCAGATACGCCGAAAGTGGGGCAGTATGCAGCACAGACACGGCGTCTCGCGGCGAAACGTTAGCGTCCGCCACGAATTACCCTCGCGAATCCTCACAGACAGATATTTGCTCCGAAACCACTTATACCACCGAACCCGGTTTTTGTCCAGGGGGATTTCCGCGGGATTCCGTGAAAAGCCCAGGGGCGGGCCGGGCCCCCGGGAGGCCTGGGGCAGCTCGCGCCGCCGGCCCCGGGCCAGAATTTGTCGGCAAAGGCATTGCATTCACTGCCAGCCTGCCTTACAATCCGGTCGGTTCACTTCGTTTCACACTGCCCCGTGCCGCGCCGGCGGCTGGATGCAAATCGTTGGAGGTGGGAAAATGCGTCGCAAAGGGGCATTCACGCTCGTCGAGCTGCTGATCGTGGTGGGCATCATCGGGCTGTTGGTGACGCTGATCATGCCCAGCCTCGGCCGGGCCAGGGAGCTGGCCAAAAAGACCGTCTGCGCCGCCCAGTTGAACAGCTACGCCAGGGTGCTGCGGATCTTCGTGGAAGACCACGGCCACTACCCGCCCATGGGCACGGTGGGTCCGCCGGGGTTTCCCAAGTTCTACGGGTTAATGCAGGAGATGCGGATCGAGCCGCCGCGGAAGTATTCCTGGGGTTGGGACTACAGCACCTGGGAGCTGGACGACGTCTGGGAAAAGGCCTTCTGCCCCTCCATGGACCCGGTGAAGGTGGTGGGACAGGCCGACCGGATGTGGGTCAAGGGGCTGAGCCCGGCGTACAAGCCCTCGCTGCATCGGGCGGCGGCCGGGTATCAGTGGAACGTGACGCTTCGGGGGGCGGGCATGCGGATGCCGAAGTTTTCCTCCGGCCGGTGGCCCGCGGAGCCCTGGGAGCCGCAAGGCGACTGGTGGCGGTGGGACAACACCATGTGGATTGACTTCATCCTCAACCTGGCCACTCCCGGGGTGTACGTCTGCCAGGCCGTCAGCCCTGACGAAATCAAGCAGCCGGCCTCGGTGGCGGAGGCCTTCGACGGCTGGGACCACGAGTCCATTCCCGGGCTGAACTGGGCCGATTCCGGGCTGAACGGGGCCTGGTCGTGGGAGAACCTGGTCCCCGGCTGGCACGTGGGCCCGCAGTCAGAGCACTGCAACGGCTGGGCGCTGCTGAACGGCCGGCGGCATCCCAGCAGTCCCAACGTCATGTACGCCGACGGGCACGTGGCCGCCGACGCGACCAGGGACGTGCCCCTCAACGAGGTGGGCGGTCTGCCCGGCGGGGCCAGTTGGGAGGGCGCTTACGTCAAGAGCTGGGAGGACTTCGACCACACCTTCGGCACCATGCGCCACGTCGTGCCTCGGATGAGCTTCAGCAAGATTCCGTAGCGGACAGACCCATGCGAACGATCACGTCGATCTTTGCGGTGCTGGGCCTGCTGGCCCTGCCTGGCTGCAGGGGCAAAACGACCAGCATCAGCAACTCGGATTATCTGCTTGGGCTGTTGGGGGAGGCCTGGAACAACGCCCGGGAGTCCCTCCAGTCGGACCAGCCCAACCTGGACCTGCTTCGCTCCGTGCACGTGCTGCTGACGCAGCGCGCGCCCAGCCGCCTCCCGAAGGACTACCAAGGGTCCAACAAGCAGCAAGTCCTGGACAAGCTGAAGGCCCTCGGGGACGCCTACACCGCCGAGGTGGCCTCGAAGATGGACTTCCTCTCCCAGCGGGTGCGGCTGAAGGAGGGGGTGAAGCTGGAGCACGTGCGAGCGGCCTTCATGAAGCTGGACAAGGATTACCGCGAACTGGAGGCAATGACGAGGTAGCAGGCCTGCCGCGCCGGCGGCGGGCCGCCAGCGGCGGCTCAGGCGCCCGAAATGCCCCGGCCGGGCGGGCCGCCCCGCCGGGGCCCTGCACAAATCCGGAGATTGCGCCGGCCGGCGGAGCGGCCGGGACAGCGCGGCTCCGGCTGAGATTCACATCAGTGCCGGCGGCGCCGGAACAGGGCCAAGCCCCCCACGGCGATCATTGCCAGCCCAGCCGGCTCCGGAACGGCGGCGATGGCCTCGGGGCAGCCGGCCTTGTAGTTCATCGACCAGGCGTTATAGTCCAGTCCGTCCACGGTGCCGTCGCCGTTGAAGTTGCCCTCCGGCCAGCCGCCGGCCTGAAGGTAGTGCAGCGACCAGGCGTTGTAGTCCAGGCCATCCACGCAGCCGTCGTAATTGGCATCCCCGCTGTGCAGCAGTTGCGTGATCACCAGCCGCGGGGCGTCGCTGTCGTCCTCAGGCGTGTACTCCCTGCTGTAGTAGTCGGGGTAACCGTAATCGTACGGGTCGGGGCGAACGGCAATCGTGATCCGATTGTCGCTGTCCACAAAGTCGCTGAAGGCGGCGTTCCGGCCCAGGCACCACTGGATCAGAGCCGTGACGTCCAGATCAATGTCGGCGCCGGAGGAAACCCTGCCCAGGTCCCGGGTCACCGCGCCGGGGTCGCTGCCCTCCTCCAGGAAGGGCAGGTACGCCACCGGGGGCGCCGTGGGATCATTTTGCGGAGCGCTGGCCCAGGTGATCCCCGTGGGGCCCGTCTCCGGCAGCACGGCCAGGTCCCAGTCCTTGGCTTCGTCCATGATGCCGAAGAATTTCAGCATCGTGTAGCTTGGGGCCTTCACGTTGACCCGCAGGGACGCCGACGTGACTTCCAGCAGCGGATGTTCCACCGAGATGTCAAAATGCAGATACGCTTTGCGTGCATTGTCCATGCCGCCCAATCTCAGCTCCTCTGCCGCGCCAAAATTGCCGTGGTCCACCAGCAGCTCCGCCCAGCCATCGGCCCAGATGTACGCGTCGGCGTCGGCGATGACAGTGGAGACCACATCCTCGGCCCAGGCCGGGCAGGCCGGAAGGCACACGGCCAGCGCGGCGAGAAACCCGATTGCAGACCTTCTGATGGCTGTCATGTTGCATCCTCCAA
>LJUF01000274.1 GCA_001303665.1 Phycisphaerae bacterium SM23_33
CGTCGCCACGGGCAGCGCCGCCGAGGACCTGACCGTGCTGCTGCACGGCAACGGGCGGGCCACGGTCGTGGGCGAGCCGACCTCCGGCTCCACGGGACAGCCGATCCTGCTGGCCCTGCCCGGAGGCGGACGGGTCCGCATCTGCACCGGCCAGGCACACTACCCCGACGGTCGCGAGTTCGTCGGCCCGGGCATCCGGCCGGACGTGCCCGTCAATCGCACCATCAAGGGGGTCACCGAAGGCCGCGACGAGATCCTCCAGGCCGCTCTGAAGCTCGTCAGGTCTCGGCCAGAGTAGAAGACGCCCCCGCTCGCCGGCCGGTGCGGGCATGGGGAAAGCCCCGCGATGAGACCTCGCGGCGAAGTCTGAAGTCTGCCAGCTGCTTCCACTCCCAGCCGCGCTGGTTGAGCATGACCAGCCGCCCGCCGCGGGAGACGAACTTGCGCATGATCGGCGCGGGAGCGGAACAGGCGTGAAGCTTTATCGATCGCAGAGGTCCTCGACGGAACCCAGGCCGGTCATTCGCCCTTTGCTCAGGAAGATCACCTCCGAGCATACGCCTCCCAGGAAGGCCCTGTTGTGTGAGGCCAGCAGGGCCACGCCGCCGCGGCCGCGATGGCTCGCGAGCAGGTTCCCCAACGAGTCGAGTGAGTCCACGTCCAGCCCGGTGGTGGGCTCGTCGAGAAGTATGATGTCCGGCCGGCCGATGAATGCGCTGGCGACGCACACTTTTCTCCGCATGCCGTGGGACAGCGAGCAGATCAGATCGTCTGCGCGGTCGCGGACGCGGAACGTGTGCAGCAGCGTGTCCATCTGCTCTTCGCACCGGGCGTCGTCGAGCCCGCGGAGCCTGCCCACCCACCACAGATGCTCCCTCGCCGTCAGCTCGGGGAAGTAGGCATCGCCGTCTTCGACGATGCCCATGCGACGCCTGATGCGCCACTGCTTCGCGGGGTCGGTCCCGAGGACCCGAACGCTGCCCGCGTCCGGGCTCAACGTCCCGCTGAGGACCTTCACGAGCGTCGTCTTGCCGGCGCCGTTTTCCCCGAACAGGCCATACGTTTTGCCCGCCTCCAGCGCCACCGTGATGTCCTCGAGGGCGGTCAACGTGCCAAAGCGCTTGGTGACGCCGTCCACGCTCACCATGTCTGCAGTCTCCAGTAGAATTTCTCGACTTCACTTCGGCTGGCTCGTCTCGCCTGAAGGATGACGAGCAGACCCGCGAGAAGCAGCGGCGCCAGGAAGAACACGGAGGCCATCCCGAGAAGGACGAAAGGGATGGGTAAGACCAGAATGCTGGCCTTTACCCCTCGCCACAGGGCGCGGATGCCCTTGGCCTGGCCGCAGAAGCGCTCCACGAACAGAGAATAGGGACCGACGACCAAAGGGGTGGCAATGACGGCACCGGCCATGACGACGGGCTCCCGGATGCCCTCATAGAGATGCAGCGACAGTGGGAGTTGCGCAAGGCAGATGGCCCCGACACACAGGCCCACGGATAAGAGAAAGCCCGCGACGTAGTGCTTGGGATTGACCCCGTAGACCGCATAGAGCCGCCCGGCCGGTCTTGCCTTGACCATCTCGGGCACGCCGTCGCCGACCATCAACACGCCGGCCAGCAGAGGCACGATCGCGCCGATACTGTCCTCGGGCCGGTGCCAGCGCAGGAGGATGCTGCCGACGACGGCGGCGAAGGCGTACAGAGGTACGTACGTGCTCGTTCCGCGCAGAGTCCGCAGCCATTCGATACAGAACTCCCCGCCGAACGGCCCTGGAAGCCGGCAAAGCAAGCCTCGCAGAGGTCGCGTGAGCCGGACCGCCAGAGGACGTCTTGGACTGACCAAGGCAGGCCGCAGGACCAGGCGCCACGATGCCGCCGTGCACACGGCCGTGACCAGCCCCATGTGGGCGATCGCAAGAAGCCCTGCGCGGACGACCTTGTCGTCGGGGGCCAACAGTGCCCGTACCAGCGGCGTGATGCCCACAGCACACAGCGCGGGATCGCCGGACAACAGGTGGGACACGGTGCTCTCACCGTGTTGCCCGGCAAGCTGGATCACAGTTCGCCCGGCAAGCACAAGCGCCCAGACGGCCAGGATCGCCACCGCAATCCGCTCCGCCCTGGCCACACGAGACACCACCGTAGTGCACGCCACCTGCATGGATGAGACCCAGAGCACACCGGCTGCCACCACGAGCCATCTGGAGGCCGAGGCCGGCGTCCACAGCTCAATGCCCATGCCCGCCAGGCCGCAGAGAATGAATATCGCGACCACCACACGGCCGGTCATGCCCGCAAGCAGGTGTACCGCCAGCAGGTCGGCGGGGCCAACGGGCATGCAGCGCACGAAGGCGTTCCATTGGCGGTCTCTTTGCAGGCGCATTTGTGCGGGCAGACCGACGCCCAGCCAGACGATGACCGCGGCGAACAGGACAGGAGGCACCGGCAGGGAGTGGGAAACGTACCTGAGCGCGGCTCTATGAACGGCCAAGCCCACCAGTGGAACAGCAAGCAGGCCCAGGACCAGCAGCAGGACCCCCTGTACTGATCGCCGACGTGCATCCAGCTCCATCTTCAATCGCAGGACGTCCCAGGATCGCATCGACACCGACACTCCCCAAAGGGTCGTGCCCGCAGCCGTCGCGGGCCATCGTCTTCCAATGATACGGCCACGTCACCCGCCCAGGCAGGGGAGGCAGAACGGGGCGCTCCCTGCCGCCGGACGGGCGGCCTCTTCCGCTTATACCGGTGCCTTGGGGGTCGGGTTCGCGCGAACCGGCCCGGGCGTCAGCGGGCGATGAGGTTCAGCAGGATCCGCTCGGCCGCGGGGTCGTAGTTGGGCTGGGCTTTGTGTATGCGGCTCTTGAGGTTCAGGGTGCAGATGACGATCTCGCCCTGCCCGGCCGGCAGGGCGGCAGCGACAGTGTATTCCGGTCTCACGATCCACAGCAGCTTCGTGGCGTCCTTCAGTGCCTCCCCGGTGATGACGCGGTCGGCCACGGTGCCCGGCAGGCCGTTGAAACGCTTGAGGAATTCCGGGTTCACCCCGGCGAGCATGGCATGGCGGGCGCGGACGTGGGGGAAAGCTCGGGAGGAGACTTCCTGTCGCAGCTCGAAGTCCGCCAGCTCCTTCCACTCCCAGCCGCGCTGGTTGAGGATGACCAGCCGGCCGCCGGCGGAGACGAAGCGGCGGATGGCAGCCGCGTTGGCCCGGGCCGCGTCTGATACCCGCCCGGCGTCCCACACCACCGCCACCTCGCCGGCGAGTTTTCCTTTGCCGTCCCAGGCGGCGAAGGGGATCTCATGCCCCTTGAGCCATCCCTCCGCTGCGGCCGTGGCGCCGATGATGACGACGTTCCGCTTGTTCAGGCCGCCGGCCGTGACTTTCGGGTCGATGGCCCGAACGGTGCGCTGCGAGATCACCGGCTTGTCGCCCTCGCGGCGGAGGACCGCGGCCAGGTAGTACACGCCTTCGACCTCGGGCATCTTCCAGCGGATGGTCTTCTCGGCGAAGCTGTCGGCCTTGAGGTGCAGCTCGAGGCTTTGGTGAGACACCGCCGCCTCCAGGGCGTCGGCGTCGGGGACGAAGAGGGGATTCTTGGCCGTGACGTACACGTCCAGCGCGGCGGGCGCGTGCTCGTGCAGCTCGTTGATCAGGACGGTCCGGGTGGCGACCTCCTTGCCCGCGAGGAAGTTTCGATCGAACAGGTCCAGGCTGGCCAGCACCGGGGTCATGCAGCTATGCAGCGCCGCGGCCATGGGGGTAGGGTAGTCGGCCCGCCAGTTGTTGCCGCGCAGCCTGGTCCAGCCGGCGTACATGTAGGGGAAGACGCCGTCGAAGCGGAGCCTGCGCATGGCCTCGGTGTGCTCGGCGGCGAACTCAGCGAAGTTGAGCCGCTCGGCCGGGTCGTCCTCGCGGCCCAGCCAGCGGAGGCTGTAGTTCTCCGAGCGGGCGAAAAGGTTCATGTATTCGGTGTTGCTCAGCGGCCGATTGGGGTCCTTTTCGGCGGTCAGGGCGGCGAACTGCTGGATCGGCCCGCCCTCGGCCGGTCCGCCGTAGTTGCCGCAGGTGTGCACGTCGAAGGTGTCGGGCGTGCCGCCGGGCCCGCCGCTGCGCAGGCAGGGGCGGGTCGGGTCCAGCCCGCGCACGTGCTTGTAGAACTCATCGGACTCCCACTCGTTGTCGTACCGCGATTCGTTGCTCAGCACCCAGATCACCACCGAGGGATGGTTCCACAGCTTCCTCACCCAGCCGGCCGCGTCCACCAGGGCGTTCTTGTGGAAAATCTCGAGCTCCTCGGCGGTGAAGCGGAAGTTGGCGTAGTTGTACAGCACGGGCAGCTCGGCCAGGATCATGGTGCCGTGCTCGTCGCAGACGTTCAGCCACTTCGCCGGCGGGGGGAGGGTGTGGGTGCGGAAGCTGTTGAGGTTCATGGCCCGGGCCTCGTCCACGAGGTACTCTTTCACGCGCCGGTTGAATTCTCCCTGCCGTCCGCCCCATTGCCATTCGAACACGAGGTTGGAGCCCCGCAGCCACAGCGGGCTGCCGTTGAGCCGGTACCGGCCTTTGCTGGTGCCGACCTGGCGCATGCCGAAGCGGAAGCGGACCTCGTCGCAGCGGCTTCCACCGACCCGCGCGCTCAGCCGGGCCTCGTACAGGTTCCTTTCCCGCGGCGTCCAGGGCTTGGCATCCTTGAGCGGGACGGGCAGGTCGGTGAACGGCCTGGCCGCGCGTGCCCTGGTCTTGCCCTCGCCGGCAAGGCCTTTGCTTTCACAGGGGCGGACCTCGGCCGACAGCTCGATCTGCTCCGGAAGCGGCTCGGCCCCGTCCAGCCAGATGCGGAAGGTGACCTCGCCCTTGGCCAGGTCGGGCATGGCCAGGGCGTGCCTCATGTAAACCCGATCGTAGAAGTCCAGCCAGATGTCGTCGTAGATGGCTGCGTCCTTGTGCCCCCATCCCTGCGTGCCCGAGCCGGTGGGGATCAGCGGGTAGCCGACCTTGCCCTTGGCAATCCCCGCCCAGCCGGAGACCTTCAGCAGCAGCACATTCTCGCCGGCCCGCAGCGCCCCCGCCGGCAGCAGCAGGGTGTGCGGGCCCATAGGCTCG
>LJUF01000275.1:0-8220 GCA_001303665.1 Phycisphaerae bacterium SM23_33
GCGGGCCGATGGCCTTCAGCGCCCCGCCCGACGACAGCTCCGAGACGATCCGCACCAGCAGCAGGTGCCGCTGGACGCCGCGGAGGGTGTCGGGGGCCTGACCCGCGGCCGACAGGATTCCCGCCGCCAGGGCCGCGAACGTGGTCACCGCCGGGTCCACCAGCACCCCGCTGGGGGAGGCCGCAAGCAGCCGCCCGCGGAGCTGGGCCGCGGCGGGGAAGTTGGGCACGATGAGCAGACATCCCGGCCGGCCCAGATCATCCAGGTGGCGGCGGTACAGGGCCAGGGCGGCCGAGGTCTTGCCGGCCCCGGCCGGACCCGTCAGCACGCACACGCCTTCGCCCGGCTCAAAGGCTTCCCCGCTGCGTGAGTTGACCTCAGCCCGCTTGCCCATCGGGGGTATTCTGGCATGGGCGCCCCGGGCAGACAAGCGCCGCGCCGCCGGAGAGGCCCCTGGGCGCTTCGGGCCGGACGCAAAGCCGAGTTGGCACTAGCATCGCCCGACTCCTGCCGATAAGAGTACTACGTTCCGCAGGGCCGGCGGAGCCCGGTCGTCGGGGGAGAGGAGCGAAGGTATTGTCCGGCGAATATTCCGTGTCAACCTGCCGGGCCCTGGCAGAGCTGTTCGCCCGGGCACGGGTCGTGCGCCCGATCCGCCTGAGGCGCTATGAGCCGGGCACGGAGCTGAGCTACGAGGTGACCGGCGTGGCCCCGGCGGCGCGGGCGACGGTCCGCCTGGCCGTGGAGAGCTTCGCCGGAGGGGGCTTCGCCGGGCAGGTCTACCGGGTGAAGCTGCTGGCGATCGAGGGCGGCCCGATTGCCGGCCTGGACGTCGGCGGCAGCTACGCCCTGAAGGTCCTCCGCCCGCCTTCCGCCCGCGCGGGTAAATTCCGCGACGCCGTCTACCTGCTGGGCTTTCAGGGCGCGTTCTCGCCGCAGGTGAACCCCGCCGCCGCCCGGGCCGCCGCCCTGTGGCAGAAGCTCATCCGCCGCGGGGCCGGCATCCGCTTAGGCAGCGAGCAGGCGGTGGCCGACGTGCTGGCCACGCTCGTTGACGAGCAGCTCGGGGCGTGCGGCGAGATCGGCGAGTGGGTCCAGGGGCGGAGCTGGCGCTTCGAGGTGGACGACCGGCTGGACCTGCGGAAGCGGTGGCAGCGCGGCCGGGCGGTGGATGAAGCGGAGCTGGGCTCGCCGGAGTACCGCGCCAAGCGCGGCTTCATGGCGGGGATGGTGCGGCTGCTGCACGACATGGGGGCGGCGGAGCTGGCCCGGCAGTACCAGTGGTGGACCTGCAAGAGCCAGCCCAACGTCCTGAAGCGGCTGGACGCCCCGGCCTGTCTGACCGCCGTGGACTTCCGCCCCGGACTGGCCCTGCTGCCGCTGCTGCCCATGAGCCCCGGCGACGTGAAGTTGATCTGTCAGGGCATGGCCCGCGGCAGCCTGGTGCAGTTCGACCGCGGCGACCTGGGCCGGCTCCAGCAGTTCATGCACGCCCACGGCGAGCACTTCGCCGACCTTCGCGGCGTGTTGGAGGAGCTGAAGGCCGCCGAGCGGCAATACCGCGACTCGCTGGTGGACGTGACCCACCACCACGTCCGGCTGCTGCACGACGGGCGGCTGTGGTCGTCGATCCTGGACGCGGCGGCCGCAGGCTGGAAGGTCGCCAACGTCACCGACCAGGCCGCCACCGACCGGCTGCGGAACAGCAAGCTGCTGACGCTGGCCTTCGCCTTGCTGGGCATGCTGCCGCCGGTCGCCATCATCGCGGCCCTGGCCCTGATCGTGGCAAGCCTGGCCCGGTGGGCGCTTTCGCCGGCCATGGCTGCGCTCATCGTCGCCCTGGCCATACCCGCGCCGATGCTGCTTGGCCTCCTGCGAAGGCTCTGGGGGCGGGCGGATTATCGCCGGCACTACGGGCGATTGCTTACCAGCATGGCCTACTTCCGCCGGGCGGTCCGGGCCCACGTCGCCGAGACGCTCATCACCTGGCACCGCGCCGGCCGGGTGGGTGACCGCCGCGCCCTGCGGCTGGCCGCCCGGCCGTGGCGGTTCTTCCTGCACTGGCCGCTGTCGCTGCTGCCGGGGCGGCTGCACCGCTTCCTGACCGACCGGCGCTTCACCTGGGCCGCACTGAAGTACATCTTCGCCCGCCCCGTGCTGCTGTACTTCAACGCCGCCGCCCGCGAGAAGTGGCTCCGCGACATGCTGGCCGACGGCCAGGCCAGCGGCATGCTCACCGACGAAGAGGCCGACCGCATCCGCGCCCGAATCAAGGAACCCTTCATCCAGAAGTACCTCCAGAGCCTGGCCGTCCACCTCTGCACCCTGCCGGTCACCCAGATCGTCTCCGTGACGGTGGCCTACTGGGCGGGCAGGAACTGGGGCGAGAACCTGGCCCAGAAATCCGCCCTGGTGGCGACCATCCTGTTTCTGTTTCAGGTCACGCCGATCTCGCCGGGCTCGATCGTCCGCGGGCTGTACGTCGTCTACCTGGTGCTGCGGGAGCGGAACTACCGCGACTATAAGATTGCGGTCTGGCTGGGATTCCTGAAATACATCGGCTACCTGGCCTTTCCCATCCAAATGGCCTATCGGTATCCGACGCTGGCGCGGTTCATGGCCGGGCGCTGGGCCACCGGGGCCGTGCACATCGTGCCCGTCTTCGGCGAGCGCGGGGCCTTGCTGGAGCACGGTGTGTTCGACCTGTTCTTCAACTATCCCCTGACTCTGCGGCGCCGGCGGCAGGAAAAGCGCCGGCGAAAGCAGCTCACTCCTCCGGCCAGATAGCCAAGACCACGGCCACAATGCCAACCCGGCTTTGCCCGGGGGGTCTCACAAGCCAAGCCCCAGGCGAAGCAGGAGTTGGCAGGCGACGTTGGCGTACACGGCGGCGACCAGGTCGTCGGCGACGATCCCCCAGCCGGCCGGCAGCCGCTGCGCCCCCCGCGCCGGCGGCGGCTTGATGATGTCAAACAGCCGAAAGGCCACGAACCCCGCCGCCGCCACGACCAGCAGATCACGCAGGCCGCCACCTAGTGGCAGCAGGAAGAAGGTCAGCGCCTGGCCGGCCCACTCGTCGAGGCTGCACCGGCGGGGGTCTTTTCCGCCGAAGGCCTTCTCGGCGAATTCGCCCAGGGCCGCGCAGCCGATGGTGGCCAATCCCGTAACGATCAGCTTCCGCACCAATCCGCTGGTCCTCTCCGGCCGCGGGGGTCATTCCTCGGCGGCCATCAGCCGCCGGGCCTTGTTGATATAGGCCAGCCCGCTGACCACCGTGGCGATGAGGCTGACCCACACGGCCGACAGTTTCAGGACGACGGCCCACGGCCGCTCGGGCTGGGACAAGTTGGCCAGTTGAAACAGCACGGTGCAGATGGCGAAGGACTGCGTGAACATCTTCAGCTTGCCCCAGGCCGTGGCCGGGAAGCGCTTGCCCTGGGCCTCGCTGTAGCCACGGATGCCCGAGACGATGAACTCCCGGGCCACCACGACCACCACCATCCAGCCCTGCACGCCGCTGGCCATGCCCCCCGTCAGCCAGGCCGGCAACTGCGTCTCGAACCGCCCCTGGCGGCCGTTGAAGACGAAGTTGCTGCCGGCCAGCAGGGCGAACGCCCCGCAGACCAGCACCTTGTCCACGAAGGGGTCGGCGATCCGGCCGAAGGCGCTGGTGACCTTCCACCTCCGGGCCAGGTAGCCGTCCAGCACGTCGCTGATGCCGCCGATGATGAACAGCACGAAGCAGAGGTTCAGCAGGTAGCCTCGCTCCGTGGGCGGCAGCTGGTACAGCGCCAGCAGCACGAAGAAGACGCCCGCCAGCAGCAGCCGGCCGACGGTCAACTGATTCGGCAGCTTCCAGTTCATGCGATTGTGGCCGATTCTCGATTCGCGATTGACGACTTTCGATTGTCGATTTTCGATTGACGATTGACAACCATCAATTCGCAATCGGCAATCCGCAATCCGCAATTCTCTCCACGATGAGGTCGTAACCGTCCCAGCCGACGACCTTGGCCTTGACGATTTCGCCGGCCGGTGCGGCGGCGGTGAGGATGCAGAGGCTGTCCACGTCGGGCCCCTGGCCGGCGTGCCGGCCGACGCAGCGGCCCTCGCCGTCCAGGCCGTCCACCAGCACCTCCAACTGCGAGCCCACCCGGCGGGCGTTGGCGGCGAAGGCGATCTCCTGCTGGGCCCGCATTAGCCGGTCGCGACGCCGGCGGCGGGTCCGGGCGGGGACCTGCCCTGCCATCCGCCCCGCGGCGGTGCCCTCCTCCGGCCAGTAGGTGAACACGCCCACGGCGTCGAAGGCCTGCCCGGCGACGAAGGCCAGCAGCTCCCGAAACTCGGCCGCGCCCTCGCCGGGGAAACCCACGATGAAGGTGGTCCGCAGGGCGATGCCGGGCATCCGCCGGCGCAGCATCGCCAGCAGGGCCTCGACGCGGCGGCGATCATAGCCGCGCCGCATCGCCCGCAGCATGCCGTCGGAAACGTGCTGGAGCGGCAGGTCCAGGTACTTGACCACGCGGCGGCAGTCGGCCATGGCCGCGACGATCTCCTCGCTCATGCCGGCCGGGTGCGCGTACATCAGCCGGATCCAGCGGACCGGCTCGATCTCGTCCAGCCGGCGGAGCAGCTCGGCCAGACCCGGCCGGGCGGGCAGGTCGGCGCCGTAGGCGGTGGTGTCCTGGGCGATGAGGTTGAGCTCGACGGCGCCGTCGGCGGCCAGCTCGGCGGCCTCTTCCAGGACGCGGTGGATGGGCTTGGAGCGCAGCGGCCCGCGGATGGCCGGGACGGTGCAGAAGCTGCATCCGGCGCTGCAGCCCTCGGCCAGGCGGAGGTAGGCGGTGTGCCGCGGCGTCAGCCGGAAGCGGCCGCGGTCGTCCTCGCACCCCCGCGGCCGGCGGCTGACTCGCACGAAGGGGCTTTCCCGGGCGGTGACGGCGGCCACGATGGCCGGGCGGTCGAAGACGCCCACGAGGGCGTCGACGCCCGGCCGGTCGGCCAGCAGGGCTGGGCCCAGTCGCTGCGGCAGGCAGCCGGCCACGACCACGCGGCGGACCTTTCCGCGGCGTTTCAGGGCCACGGCCCGGCGGATGGCCGCCAGCGACTCCTCCCGGGCCGGGGCGATGAACGCGCAGGTGTTGATCAGCACCACGTCGGCGTCGTCGGCCGGGGCGGCGACCAGGCAGCCGGCCTGGGCCAACAGGGCCAGCATCTTCTCGGTGTCCACCAGGGCCTTGGGGCAGCCCAGCGAGACCACCGACACGCGCAATGCAGGCTTCGAAGGCACAGCACGATGATAGAAAGCAGGAGCCGAAAGGCAAAGCGCGGCCGAGAGGCTTAAACCGTCGCGCCGGGGGGCCAGGCGGGATTCGCGGGAGGCAAAACTTCGTGAACCATGTTATAAGACGGAGGCTATCATGGATAATGGCAGCGCGGTGGGACAAGGAAAGGCCGCCGCGGCCTGATGAAGGGAGCGACCTGATGCGAACCCGACAGGTTCTTCTTGGCGTGATCTGGCTGATCCTCGCCGCCCCGGCCGCCGGGGGCGAAGCGGAAAAGGAGTACTTCGCCATCTTCCTGGACGGAAAGAAGGTCGGCCACGTGGAGCAGGCCGTCCGGACCGCCGACGACAAGGTGACCACCACGCAGAAACAGGTGATGACCGTCAGCCGGATGGAGATCCCGCTGACGATCCGCGTGGAGCAGACCTGCGTTGAGACCACCGACGGCAAGCCACTGAGCTTCAAGTCCGTGCAGGACCTGGGGGTGATGACTCAGACCGTGGAAGGCAGCGTGGACAAGCAGGGAAAGCTGCGCCTGAAGGTGGACTCGGCGGGCAACGTCACGGAGCAGACCATGGACTGGCCCGAAGGGGCGCTGCTGGAGCACGGCTTTCACCTGCTGCTGGTGAAAAAGGGGCTCAAGGAAGGGACCAAGTACACGGTCCGGCAGTTCGAGACCACGCTGATGAGCCCCGTGGAAGTCAGCGTGGACGTCGGCTCGACGGCGAACGTGGACCTGCTGGGGCGGGTGGTGCCGCTGACGGAGATCAAGTCCGAGATGAAGGGACCGACCGGGGCGGTGCCGATGACGGTATACGTGGACCGGAAGTGTCAAGAGCAAAAGATCGTCACGAACCTGATGGGGATGAAGGCCGAGATCGTCGCCTGCAGCAAGCAGTTCGCCCTCAGCCCCAACGACGTGGCCGACTTCCTGAACAGGTTTTTCGTGACCAGCCCGGTGCCGCTGGAAGACCCGGGCAAGGCCAAGGCCATCACCTACACCCTGACCCCCACGGCGGACGCCAAGCTGAGCATCCCCGCCACGGACAGCCAGTCGGTGCGGCAGGCCGAGGGCAAGTTCATCGTCACCGTCCGCCCGGCGGCCGCGCCCAAGGGCGCCAGGTTCCCCTACAAGGGCGATGACAAGACGGCCCTGGAGGCCCTGAAGCCGACGCGCTTCCTTCAGAGCGACGACAAGAAGGTGGTCGAGCTGGCCCGCCGGGCCGT
The DNA here is from genome assembly GCA_001303665.1 of Phycisphaerae bacterium SM23_33. GTDB lineage: Bacteria > Planctomycetota > Phycisphaerae > SM23-33 > SM23-33 > SM23-33. Next base: position 6,513 of record LJUF01000275.1, read on the forward strand.
CGGCGACGCCACGGACGCCGCCGTGGCCGTCCGCCGCATCGAGGCCTTCGTGCACGATTACATCCAGCAGAAGGACTTCTCGATCGGCTACGCCTCGGCCGCGGAGGTCGCTGTCAGCCGGCAGGGCGACTGCTCCGAGCACGCCGTGCTGGCCGCGGCCATGTGCCGGGCCGTCGGCATCCCCGCCCAGGTGGTGGTCGGAATGGTGTACGTCGAGCAGCTCGGCGAAAAGGCAGACGTCTTCGCCCCGCACGCCTGGGTGCAGGCCCGGGTGGGCCCCAAGTGGGTGGGGCTGGACGCGACCGGCCTGCACTTCGGCCCGGGTCACATCGCCCTGCTGGCCGGAAACGGCGACCTGGACGAGTTCTTCGGCATCATCACCACCCTGGGGTGCTTCAAGATCACCGGCGTGCAGGTGGAACGATAGTCCTCGCCGCCGGACCGCGGGCGCGGGCCGGCCGCGGCGGGGCCGGCAGGGAGCCTGTTACCGCGGGAAGCTCGGCTATTTCCTTCGGCGGGTGAGCAGCAGGGCCCCGGCCGCCAGCAGCGAGAGCACTGCCGGCTCAGGGGTGGGGATCTGCTTGAGGTAGAACACGCCGTTGGGCACGCCGTTATGGGTGATGACGATGCCGTCGACGTACATGCCCAAGCCGCTGGGCAGGGGTCCGCCGGCGAAGTCCAGATGGTCCTCCGTCGCCGCCACCGGCGATCCGAAGTAGTCGGCCACGACGCCGGAAGGGTTGCTGAAGGCGGCGTCGGCGAACTGCGGCAGCTGCGGAATCGAGTTGGGGGCCACGTTCACCAGCAGCACGTGGTAGTCCAGCCAGTCCAGGCCGGTGGAGTTCAGCACGGCCTCGCCCAGCATCTCTTCCGCGGGGCCGCCCATGTCCACCAGGTGGTACAGGCGGATCTCCTTGCCCGCGTCGCCGTCCTCGAGGATGAACTGGAGCACCAGCGGCGAGCCCATCATGAAGGGGTCCTTGAACTCCTTCATCAGGTCCACCTGGATGTGATCGCCGCGGTCAAAGACCTGGAACTGGGCCTCGGCCAGGGATGCATCGGGTTCCACCTGCTGGATGAGCAGGCCCTCGGCCGGAACGGCCAGCGCGGCCATGAGCACAACGGGGGCGAATACGGCGCAGAACGAACGCATGGTTCCTCCTTTTCCTGCTCCGTGGGAGCGGCTATGAGCGGGGCCTCTTCCGGGCCCATGCCAGGGCCCCCAGGCACAGCAAGGCGAGGGCGCCGGGCTCGGGGGTCGTGGGCCATTGCTTCAGGAAGAAGGACTCGCCCGCCTCCAGCACCGACACGTCAATGACCAATCCCCTCAGGACGAGCTGGTTGAGGGGAGCGTCTGCGAAGCTGCCGTAAGGCACGTACTGGCTGGGGTCATCGGTGGCCCAACTGATGTGCGTGGCCGTGGCTATGTCCGGCACACCGTCCAGCCGGGTCTGCCCGCCGGTGCACTGCCAGGCGGTCGCCAAGTCAGGGGCCACGAAGCTGACCGGGTTCAGCCCCCCATCCAGGGCGACGTGGAAGTCCTGCCAGGAGAGCTTCTCGGCCTCGAACAGGTTCAGGATGATCTCATCCACGATCTCGATGACGTCCTTGTCGCCGGGCTGGCGGGTGAACTTCAGCACCAGGGGATACTTGTCGAGCAGGAAATACTTGTGGATCTCGAACATGTCCACGTCCGGCTCCCAGTGGA
>LJUF01000275.1:8238-9154 GCA_001303665.1 Phycisphaerae bacterium SM23_33
TGGAAGGGCACGACGACCGCCTCAGCCACGCCGGCGCCGGGGGCCGGCTCGGTCTGCTCGACCAGCCAGGCATCGGCGGACATCACCGGCAGCAGGAACAGGGACAGCACGGCGGCGAGCCCGAGCTTCGTTGCCATGGTTACGCCTCTCAGTGATTCCTCTCCTCCGGCCCGTACGGGCACCTGGAGGCGTGCCCCGCGACGTGCCGCAGGGCGCAAGAGCCAGTTGCTTGGAGCGTGAGCCTTCTACGCCTGCTCCGCAGGAACGCCCTGCGGGCAGCAAAGGGAGGGAGCTTGGGCCGCGCCTGCGCAAACCTCGCAATCAGAGGTCACTTCAACCGCGCAGTGGGCGGAAAAGGCGGGCACACTCTGTCGAGCACGAGCCAAGAGCTTCCTCCGTTACCCTAAACACCACTCCGAAACCCGGCCGGCTGTCCGTGTCTTGAGCGTAGACATTGGTTCCGACCGGTAAGCATGGAAATTATAACCCAAGAACCCGTTTTTGCCAAGGTCCAAAGCCCAAAAAAGCTCAGCGGAAAATCACCTGCGGCCCCGCCCAGGCAGGCCGCCCCGCGACTCGCAGCCCCCGGTAGAAACAGCACTTGCCCCAAGAAAGCACATCTTCGGCCGGACCGGGCTTCAAGGGCCGCTGAATCATCTGAACCCAGCGGGCCGTTCCACGTCCGGCCCATAAGGGGTACAATCCGCGCCCGGCGAGCCGGCGCCGGCGTGGGAGCGGACCCCGGCGGCCCGGCCGGTGCGGCGGCTAGCCGTCCCCGGGCCCCCAAGCCCGCCCGGGACGCCTTGCCCCCGGGCCCCGCCTCCACGGACAAAGGGTGGCCCGACTATTCTAAAAAGTAGAATAGTGCGATCACTGCCCGTTTCGATATGACGGCTGCCAAACGCCAGCCGGGCTG
>LJUF01000276.1 GCA_001303665.1 Phycisphaerae bacterium SM23_33
CGTACCGGGCGAAGGCGGACGCCGAGCGCGGACCAGGGGCGCGGGCCACGCCCTCGATCGACGGTGACCGTGTCTACACCTTCGGGCGGAGCGGCGACTTGGCGTGCTGGCACCTGCGCGACGGCAGGATGCTCTGGCGGCGGAACGTCCGCGACGACGGCGGCGAAGAGCCGCGCTGGGGATACGCCTCCTCGCCGCTGGTGTATGAGGACAAGGTCGTGGTGCAGGCCGGCGGCGCCGCCCTGGCCATCGCCTACGACAAGATGACCGGCCGGGTCGTATGGAAGTCGGACGGGGGCAGGGCCGGCTACGCCAGCGTCAGGCTGCTGAAGGTCGGCGGCGCGACGCAACTGCTCGTCTTTCATGGTTCGGGCCTGGCCGGCCTGGAGGCCGACAGCGGCAGGCAGATCTGGGCGCATGCGTGGCAGACCGACTACGGGGTCAACGCGACCACGCCCGCCGTGGCGGGGGCGACCGTCTTCATCACGTCCGACTACGGGGTCGGCTGTGCGGCGCTGCGGGTGACCGACGCGGGGGCCGAGGTGCTCTGGCGGAGCAAAGCTATCGCCTCCCACCACTCCGATCCGATCCTCCTCGACGGGTACGTCTACGGCTACTCCGGCAAGAGCGACCAGAACCGGGGCTACTTCGTGTGCGTCGAGCTGGCCAGCGGGCAGGAGAGATGGCGCACGCGCGAGATCGGCTGGGGCACAACCGTCTACGTGGATGGGCATCTGCTCTGCATGGACATCAAAGGCAACCTGTTCCTGGTCTGGCCCGACCCCGCCGCCTTCAAAAAGGTGACCGAGCACAGGGGGGCCCTGCCGAGCGTGGGGCAGCACGCCTGGACCCTCCCCGTCATCGCCAACGGGAAGGTCTATCTGCGGTACAGACAGACACTGGTGTGCTACGACCTTCGTGGAGGCCCGTAGCGTCGGAGCGTGAGCGCGTGGGTGTCACACGAGGCGGCGCATGCCGCTGGCAGGACATCGCACCGCGTTGCCACACGGTCGCGCAGATCCCAGGTCTGCAACCGCCGGACACGGTGCTCCCAGATCGGTCTGGGGGGTTCCGGCCGCATTCCACCGCGGCCGGGTGCCCCCAGCCCGGCCGACCTGCCGTTAGTAGTCCGTCAGCCCCGCCGGCAGGCAGGTCGCGTTAGACGAGTTCGATCCACTTGTCGTGCCCTTGAGAGACCTCTTCGAGGGGCAGAGACTCACCGCCCTGGCCCACGATGATGGCGTCCTTCAGCGTGTAGCCGCCTCTGAGCTCTTTCATCTCGTCCTTGCTGATTACCACATCCTTCGGCAGGTCGGTGATCTTGAGTCTGGCCATTGTCGTTCTCCCTGTTCTGTGTGTCCTGAGGTTCACGGTCAAACGTTAGCCGTTGCGACCTTGCGTGATGCACCCGTCAGATACGCGCTGCAAGACGCGCGCCAGGCTTCCAGACCGACGAAGGGCCTCGGCCAAATGAGCCTATCCGCCCTTCAGAAGGCGAGTTATGGGTCTAGGTCCTTCCGCCGGTCCTCTTGCCGGGCCGACCGGACGGCTACCCATCGTCCAGCAGTAGGGGAGTATTGCCCACCTCCAGGGACCGCTGTGGGGATTATTCCCCACCCGGCACCAGACCCCAGGGGCGCTCGGCCGCGGTCGAACACAGCGGGCCCCCCAGGGCCTGGGAAGACCCAGGCCCATGCATGGTCGAGACGCCCTGCTCTGGCACCACGGCCTTCCGGGCTGTGGCGCTCACAGGCCGGAGGCCTGTGGTACTATTCCCCGGTGCTGCCGCCCCGTTTGGCCCTGGGGATTCCCCTTGCCGGCCGCGGGAATTCTGGGAGAATAAAACTGGCTTGATCTGCTCAGACAGGCCCGTGAAAAGTGGGGGTGTGCGCGGCCTGCTCCAGCAGCGGACGACCTCCCATAGGATTTGGCCATGAGCAGCCGACACCGCATGTTCGAGCAGCTTGAGCGGCGGCTCCTGCTCGACTCACAGGTGCTGATCTCCGAGCTCATGGCCATCAACGACAGCACGCTGCCTGACGGGGACGGGGAGTTCTCCGACTGGCTGGAGATCCACAACCCCGGCGCCGAGGCGGTCGATCTGACCGGCTGGCAGCTCAAGGACAGCGGCAACACGTGGCCCTTTCCCAGCATCTCGCTGGGGCCGGGCGAGTTCCGGGTGATCTTCGCCTCCGACGGGCGCCAGACCGTGCAGAACCCGGTCGATCCGTACGTGGATCCCGAGGGCAACCTCCACACCAACTTCAAGCTGGCAGGCGACGGCGAGTATCTGGCTCTGCTGGACGCCACCGGCACGGTCGTCCACGAGTACGACGAATACCCCGCGCAGACAGCCGACATCTCTTACGGCATCGGCCAGAATGTCGAGACCACGCAGTTCGTAGCCCCCGGCGACTCGGCGAGGTACCTGGTCCCTACGGAGGATCCGGGCGACTGGACGGCGGTCGGCTTCGACGACAGCCAGTGGGCTACGGGCGACACCGCCCTGGGCTTCGCCAACCTGGTTCCCGGTCTCGCGGTGCGCAATATCAAGGCGAGTGTTTCGGTTGGCCATCTCGACACCGCATTCCAGGTCCTCAACAACCCCGGGATGCAGAGCTATGTGAACTCGGAGAACATCGACGTCCTCAACTACTTCAACAGCGGCGGCCAGGGGCACTATGGGAATGACGCCCCGTTTCCGGGCTTTACCGGCGCGATGGACGACTTCGTGGTCGAGGCGACGGGCTTCGTGGCGATTCCGGCGGGCGGCGCGTGGACCTTCGGCGTCAACAGCGACGATGGGTTCAGCCTGGAGCTGGACGACGGCACGAACCACTTCTCCATGTCGTATCCTACCCCGCGGGCCCCAGCGGACACCTTCGCCACGTTCGATATCCCGGAGGCCGGCACGTATAGCCTTCGGCTGGTCTTCTACGAGCGCGGCGGCGGGTCGTGCGTGGAGCTGTTCGCCGCCCAGGGCACCTATTCGTCCTTCGACGCCGGGGCGTTCGACCTGGTGGGCGACACGGCGAATGGCGGCCTCGGCGTGCAAAGCGAACCGGTCAGCGGCGGTGGGGGCGGAGGAGCGGGCTTCTCCGGCCTGATCGAGACGGACGTGCAGGACGAGATGAAGGGAATCAACGCGTCCATGTTCGTCCGTCTGCCGTTCACCGTGGCCGACCCGGCCCAGATCGAGTCACTGACGCTGAAGATGAAATACGACGACGGGTACGTTGCCCACCTCAACGGCCACGAGGTCGCCCGGCAGAACGCCCCGGACACGCCGGCGTGGGATTCGAACGCGACGGCCGAACGCACCGACGCCCAGGCCACCGCGTGGGAGAACGTGAGCCTGTCCGACCACCTCGACAAGCTCGGCGCCGGCGGGAACGTCCTCTGCGTCCACGCCATGAACTACGCCACCGACGACGGCGACTTCCTGGTCCTGCCCGAGTTGGCGGAGGTGACGTATCTCGGCCTGGGCGAGCACTTCTTCGCCACAGCCACGCCCGGCGAGGCGAACACCGCAGAGCACTGGCTGCACGTCGAAGACACGGAGTTCTCCCTCGACCGGGGCTTCTACGAGAGGCTGCCCGAAGGGGAGTACTACTCGCTGGAGATCACCACCGATACGCCGGGTGCCACGATCCACTACACGCTCGACGGCAGCACCCCCAGCCAGACGCACGGCATCGAGTACACCGGGGCGATCCAGTTCAACGAGACCACCGTCGTCCGCGCGATGGCCTTCAAGGACAACCACGCGCCGACCAACGTGGACACGCAAACCTATCTCTTCTTCGACGACGTGATCCGTCAGCCGACCAACCCGGACGGCTTCCCCGCCGCCTGGGGCGGCACGACGGCGGATTACCAGATGGACCCGGACGTCGTGAACAACCCGCTGTACAGCGACCGGCTGGAAGAGGCGCTGTTGTCCCTTCCGACCGTGTCGATCGTGACGGACGTGGACAACCTGTTCGGCCCCAGCGGCATCTACACGAATCCGACCGCGGAGGGGGTGGCGTGGGAGCGGCCCACGTCCGTGGAGTGGATCGATCCGCAAGGCACGGCCGAGTTCCAGGTGGACGCCGGGCTCCGCATTTACGGCGGCGCCTTTCGCGGCATGGGGCTGACGAGGAAGAAGACGTTCCGCCTGCTTTTCAAGGCGGATTACGGCCCGACAAAGCTCGATTTCCCTCTGTTCCACGCGGAAGGCGCGGTCACGAGCTTTGATACGATCATCCTCCGGGCGGGAGCGAACGACGGCTGGAACAACTGGGGCAAGGCCAATACCCAGTACATCATCGACGAGTTCATGCGGCGCACGCAGCTGGCGCTGGGCGAGCCCTCGGCTCACGGGACGTTCGTGCACTTGTACCTCAACGGGCTCTATTGGGGGCTGTACAACGCCACGGAGCGTCCGGAGTCGTCCTTCTGCGCCACGTATTTCGACGGGGACAAAGAGGAGTGGGACGCGCTCAACTCCGGCGCGCCCACAGGGGAAAGCAATACCGCCACGTGGAATGCGATGCTGGCACAGGTCCGGGCGGGCCTGTCGGACATGGCCTCGTACCAGAAGATCCAGGGCAACAACCCGGATGGCACGAACAACCCGGCCTACGACGACCTGCTCGACGTGGACAACTACATTGACTACCTGTTCTCCAACTTCTGGGGCGGTACGGGGGATTGGCCGCACCACAACTGGTATGTCGGATGCCGCCGCCCCCCCGACAGCACCGGGTTCAAGTTCTTCAACTGGGATTCCGAGGGGGCGATCATCGTCTGGTCGAACCTGAACGCGAACGTGACGGGCGTGAACAGCAGCGTCGCCGAGCCGTACGCGGCCCTGAGGCAGAACGAAGAGTTCCGCATGCTCTTTGCGGATCACGCGCACCGGCACCTGTTCAACAACGGGCCGGCCACGGCCGAAGCCTCCTACGCCCGCTACGAAGACCTTGCCAATCTGGTCGAGCTGGCCATCATCGCCGAGTCGGCACGCTGGGGCGACCAGGCAAGCAGCGCGCCCTACACGCTGGCACACTGGGAGGCGGCGCGCGACTACGTGCTCAACCAGCTCAAGGCCGCCGGC
>LJUF01000277.1 GCA_001303665.1 Phycisphaerae bacterium SM23_33
ACGTCCGCGGCGCTGCCGTCGCCCCAGTCGATCTCGACGGTGTGCTCGTCCAGCGTGCCCGGGTCGGTGAAGTCCGCGCTGAGGTTGACGCTGCCGTCCTCGTCGATGACGGAGAAGTCCAGCAGCAGCCCTGTGATGGCCGGGGCGACGTTGTTGACGGTCACGGTGGTGCTGTCCGAGTCGCTGCCGGTGTCGTCGTCGGTGACGCTGACGCTGATGGTGTAGTCGGCCGAGCCGGCGCCCCCGGAGCCGTCGTCGAGGTACTGGTGGCCGGCCTGGAAGGTCCGCTCGCCCACGGTGATCGCGAACACGTCCGCGGCGCTGCCGTCGCCCCAGTCGATTTGGACGGTGTGCGCGTCCATCGTGCCGGGGTCGTCGAAGTCAATGGTGAGGTTGGCGGTGCCGTTCTCGTCGATGGCCGGGGAGTCCAGGCTCAGGCCGGTGATGGCCGGGGCGACGTTGTCCACGGTTACGCCCACGGTGTCCGTGTCGCTGTCGGTGCCGTCGTTGATGGTCACGGTGATGGTGTAGGGGTCGGAGGCCGTGCCGGTGGGATCGTCGTCGAGGTACTGATGATCGCGGGAGAAATCGCGCGTCCCCACGGCGAAGAAGATCGTCTCCACGTCGGTCCCATCCCCCCAGTCGATGGTGGCAAAGTGCGTGTCGCCGGGGTCCTCGTCGGTAAAGGTGGTGGTCAGCGTGACCGAGGCGTTCTCGTCGATGGCGCTGGCCGACAGCTCCAGCGAGACGATCTCGGGGGCGGCGTTCAGCAGCAGCCTGGGCTCGAGGGCTTCCAGGGCGGGTTGCAGAACATGATGGGAATCTCGCATCTCAAGTCCTCCTTTGCTGTGTCGCTTCCTTCCGGTCCGCTTTGCCTCCGATGCAGGCGGGCCGTCCGCCTGCAAGCCGATAGCCCTCACACAAAGGTAAGGATATCGGGTCCGGCAACCGTCCAGATGCTCTCCTAGAACCCATAATTATATACGGAAGAGGCAGCTCGACAGGGCCCAAAATCGACATGAGTGCGTGCATGTTCTGGCGGCAGTTGGCGGCACTTATCCGACGTTGCCCCCGGGGCATTACTGGAGCCCGCGCGTACCTGAGGTCTTTATCTGTTGGCGTATGGCCGGTGTCGTGGTATAATCCTCGCCGCTCTGGTCTGCTTGAGGGAGCGGCAGAGCTATTCTGTTTGGAGGGGCAGGAGCGTTGACAGGCCCGAAGGGCCGCCGGGGGCGGAACTTGCCTCCGGGGGCCGGCTGGATGGGCGGGGATTGAGGGCCTGGGCTTGCTCCGGCGCATCCTGCCACAGGGCATTCGCCCGAGTTCCCGGCGTGTGACGGTTTCGTGGCTGCGTGGTCATTGGCCGGCCCGGGCCGAGCTGGAAGCGGCCGGAACCGGTGGGAGTGGCCTGCCCCCACCGGCGCTCTTGAGGGCCGTGTGGCAGGAAAGGAGCATGCGATGAAGCGAGGAGCACTCATCTTGGCTGTTGTGGCTGCGTTTGCCGGCAACGCCATGGCCAACGCGGTCGGGGCGGATTTCCGGTATGAGGGCTGCACGGACCTGGGCGGCGGCATGTACGCCCACGACTACGTGCTGGACAACACCTTCGGCAGCGTATCCGTCTACGACGTGGAGACGGACTTCCACTACTACTATGGCTGGGGCGACGTCCACACCCCGGAGAACTGGTACTGCTACAAGGGGCCCATGTCGCGGTTCGAGACGGAGGAGGCGCCTTGCAACGTCGGGTACGAGCAGGGAGGCTTCCGCATCGAGGCGGGCACGCCCACGGTGGAGTACGGCTACTTCTCGATCACGGACCTGAACCACGAGGTCGTCTGGGAAGGTCAGACCCAGTGGCCGCTTCCGGAGCCGGCCAGCCTGTCGCTGCTGCTCCTGGGCGGGCTGGCCCTGGTCGGCAGGAGGCGGCGGTAGCGGCCCTGCGGGCAGGGGAGCTTCAGGCCGTCAGGAAAAGGAGGCCGGAACCATGAAAAAGGCATTGGCAGTGGTTTGCTGCGCGGCCCTGGCGGCCGTGCTGGCGGCGCCCGCAGCGGCCGCGGATATCAAGAGCAAGTACGACAAGGGCGTTTCGGGCAGCTACCGCAAGCAGAACGCCGGGCTGTCCAGCGTTTCGCCCCTGCAGGGCCGCGTGCTGATGCCGCTGGCCCTGAACTGCCACTCCGCCCTGTGCACCCAGGGCACCACCTGGGCCTCGTGGGTCGAGGACAGCGATTTCATCAGCCTGGTCAACGCCAACCTGATCTCCGGCGGCAGCGCCACCTACGACACGCTGCTGATCCACATGGCCCAGTGCTTCTCCGGCGGCTTCATCGACGAGGTCGAGGACAACAGCATCCCCGACGTCTCCATCAACACCTCGGCCTGGCACGCGGTGGTCTCCTGGGGGACGGAGGCCTCCGGGGCCGAGCAGTGCTACTACAGCCGCCAGTGGATCTACGCCATCGACGAGGATTGCGCCAACAAGAAGATGCTGGACGCCTACAAGACGGCCACCGCCGCCGACACCATGGCCGACAAGGAGCGGCCTCAGTATTACAGCATCGGCGCCGACGACGGCAGCGGCAGCCGCAACGTCCTGGACAACACCACCCTGGAGACCGGCTCGGACAAGAACATCGCCCTGCTCTTCGTCGGCACCGACGAGGATTCCAACTTCGATCCCCAGAGCCAGACCTGGGTGAAGACGCGAGGCCTGCGGCACTACAAGGACGCCCTGGAGATGCAGAGCCGGCTGAAGGAGATGGGCTACACCGACAGCGACATCTACGTCTACTACCACAACGGCACCGCCCCGGGCTCGCTGAGCGGGCTGGTCATTGACGGCAGCGGCACCGAGGCCAACTTCAACAGCTTCTTCAACACCGTCTGCAAGAACAACATCAGCGGCCAGAACGACAAGGTGGTCATCTGGACGGGCGACCACGGCAGCCACAAGAAGGGCGTGGCCGCTCAGATCGGCCTGGAGGACCTGGGCGAGGGAGCGAAGGCGATCCTGAAGGTCCACGGCCCGCTGGAGCTGCTGCGGACCGCCACCACCGGCAACGGCCTGGCCGACGACCCCTGGCTGGACATCGAGCCGCCGGACAACCTTCAAGCCGGCGAGACGGTGCAGGTGTTCATCGGCGACTTCCGCGGCGAGAACGCCGAACTGGTCGGCGAGATCACCGATCCCTACGCCCCCACGCACCTGAGCTTCTCGCCGCTGGTGATGGACGCGGTCTGGGCCAATAACCTCGCCGGGGGCGCCGGCGACGAGCAGGGCGACCTGACCGTCATCTTCGCCGGTCCCACCGAGGACATCGTCATCAACAGCTTCGAGCTGGGTTGGGCCGGCCAGGTCATTCCCGAGCCCGCCGCCCTGTCGCTGCTGGCGGCGGCTGGCCTGGTGCTGATTCGTCGCAAACGCCGGTAAGGAGGCCGGCGGGTTTGATGGCGGCGGGCGGGCCTGCGGGCCCGCCCGCTGTATTTTCAAGCAGACCTGCCGGCGGCCCGGCCCGAGGGACGGCCCGCGCCCGGGGCGGCCGGCAGCCTACGGCTGTTGCAGGTACGGCTGCAGCTCCCTCGGCAGGTCGCGCAGGAAGGTGATGTCGTCCAGGGCGACGGCCGCCTTCTCGTTCTTCACGTTTGTGCACAGCTTCAGGTGCGTGAGCTGCATCGGCCGGCTGGGCTTGCCGGCCTTTTCGTAGGCGGCCGGGCCCTCCACCGCCAGCTCGAGCTTGCCCAGGTCCAGCACCACCCAGTTCCACACGCCTGGCTTGGGGTGCAGGTAGCCGCTGAAGGCGAAGTAGGGCTCGTCGGCCTTGATCGTCGGGTCCGGCATGGTCACCAGGCCCAGCACGATCTCCATCTCCCGATCGGTCTTCACCCGCAGGGCCAGGTATTTGTATCCGCTCAGGTCGAAGTTGCTCGCCGGGCGGCGCGAGTGCACGATCCGCTGCTTGCCGTACTCGCCCCAGTCCTCGAGCTTGCCCTCAGCGAAGCTGATCTTGATGACGCGCTGGTCGCCGTCCTTGGCGTGGCCGGCGGCGGCGTCCCAGCGCTGCTTTCCCAGGGCGGGGTCTTCGGCGTTGTCAAACAGCCATTTGCCGGGCCCGGTGGAGACGATCTGGACGGCCGGCGCGGTGGTCGGCGCGGTGGTCGGCGGGGACGGGGCGGCGCCGGTCGTGGGGGCCGGCTGCGTTGGGGCGACGGACACGACCGGCAGGGGCTTGCCGCCCTGCCCGGTGATTTTCGTGGTATCGCCCCGGCCGGCGATCACGTCCACGACCCGCTGGCAGAAGTAGGGGGCGACCTTGCGGGAGAAGCCCTCGTTGGGGTGGGAGTCGCCGGCGGCCTGGGCGTACTGGGCCTTGAGGTACAGCCCGCCCTCGGTCTCCAACTCGTAGAAGTCCCACAGGAAGATGTTGTCGCCCTTCTCGTCCCAGCGGGTGCGGACCCAGTCGAAGAAGGCCTTCGCCCGCCGGGCCGTCGGCTCGTCCATGTCGGCCTGGACCTGCACCGCCCCGGTCCACAGGATGAACTTCACCTGCGGGAACTGGCGCAGCTTGCCCTTCAGGGCCTCGTACTGGAGCTTGTAGTTCTCGAGGCGCTTCTCGCTGGAGCGGGCGTCGCCCCGGCCGGTGTCGGCCTCGATGCCGGAGACCGGGAAGCAGTGCTTGAAGACGATCACGTTGTACGTGCGGGCGAGGATCTCCAGGGTGGGTTCGTTCTTGTACGGGCTGTTGCCGGCGTGGTTGACCCAGATGTTCCAGTAGTCGTAGGGGTAGTTCTCCCAGCCGTAGGGCGAGTCCTTGGGGAAGTTCTGCTCGGTGATGCGGTAGTCGGTCTTGTGGGCGGCGTTGTAAGCCTGGAACCACGCGGCCACGCCGCCGTTCCAGATGCACTCTCCGGTGCTGTGGTGCAGGAAGATGATGCGTGCGCTGGTGGGCGCGGCCGCCCGGGCGGCGGGGGCGGCGGCCGTCTGGAGGATTCCGCAGACGAGCACGGCCGTCAGGACGGTGGCGAGGGGATGGTGGCGTGTGGTTTTCATTTTCGTCAGCTCCTTGGCTGTGAGGCGGGCCCGCCGGGGCGGGCGCCTCGGATACGTTGGCTCGATTCGCTACGTCCGTCAGAAGCTCAGGTTCCTGACCGCGGCGTTGGAGGGGTTGCCGCTCTCGCTGATCCGCAGCAGGGCGCCGTCTCCGTTGACCGCCTGGTCGGCCGGAATGTACCACGTGAAGCCCGGCGTCCGGGCCGGCAGGCAGGCCAACTGCTGCCAGCTCTGCCCGGCGTCCCAGGACACCTCCAGGCTCACCGCCTCCACGCCCTCGGGCGCCTGCCAGGTTACCTGGTAGGCCCGGCCGGTGGCCAGCGCCGCCTGCCCGGTCGGCGTGAGGATGCTGATCTGCTCGGCGGCGGCCGGCACGTCGGCCTCCACCAGCAGCGTCACCCCGCGGTAGCCGCTGGGGGTCTGTAGCATCACGTAATAGGTGCCGGCGGCCAGGTCCCGCTCCAGGCGGATGGTCTGGTGGGTGCCGTGCAGCAGCGAGCCGCTGCCCTGCTGGTCGAACTGCTCCGTCGTGGGCAGGCCGTCTCGCCGCAGGTACATCCGGCAGCGCCCCTCGCCGTCACGGGTGGTGATGGTCATTCGCGACGGGGCCTGGGCAAAGTGGATCATGAAGTAGCTCCGGCTGTCGGCCCGGCCCTCCAGGCCGGACTCCGCCACCTGGTTCCGCAGAGGAACGATCCGCAGGTCGTCGATTTGTGCTTCCGTCACGTCCGCCATCAGCGACACGTCGCGGAACTCCGGCTGGCCCACCAGCCGCACATAGTATACCCCGGCGGCGGGCTGGCGGATAACAACAGCCTGGGAGGTTCCGGGCACGGCGCCGCGGGCGTCATACTCGGCCGGCGTGGGCAGGTCGTCGCGGCGGACCAGCAGCTCGCAGTTGCCCCGTCCGCCCTGGGTGGTGAAGGTCAGCGCCCCCAGCTCCTGGGTGAGCGTGATCCGGTAGAAGTGGGGCACTTCGCCGGCGCCGCTGAGCCGGCTGACCCGGCGGCCCGGCTGGAGGGTGGTTATCCGCACTTCCGGATCGTCGGCGGGCAGCGGTCGGCTGTCGCCATCGTCGCCGCCGCGGCCAACATGGGACATGATGCGGTCCAGCACCGCCGGGGCCGACCGGATGGCGGCGCGCTCCCAGCCCGCCCCGGGCCGGACCTGGAAGGTGGCCACCAGGCTGGCATTGTGGTATGCCGCCGCCCCGCGGACCAGGATAAACCATCGCCCCTGGGCGGGGTTGTTTACCAGCAGGTGCTCGTGGTTGCCCGGGTGGTTGCTGTGGAGCGTCCAGGCGCCGCTGCCCGGCCGGCGGGCCGACAGGTTGGCGTTGCCCCAGCCGCCCGTAAGCTGAATGGTCAGCCGCGAGCAGTGGTCAGGCAGGTCAATCCAGAACAACTGGAGGCTGCCCGCCGCGCCGCTCACGACGCGGGCGTGCCCGTTGCCCAGAGGCGGGGCAAAGGCCGTCCCCGCTGTACCAAGGATCACCGCGGCGAACATCGCACAGGTCACGGCCGCGGTTGCCTTCCGCTTGTTCGGTGTCATCGCCAATGCCTTCATGACTTTCTCCTTACGCTTGCCCGCCGGAGCGGGGTTTCGTGACTTGGCCCGGGCTTCTCGCCTTGGCCGGCAAGAGGGATTGGCAAGCCTCGGGCCAACTCCGCCGACGGCGGCCCGGGATCTCCGCGGGTTCAGGCGTAAGTCCTTCCTAGAAAGTAGGTCGTGGAAGATGGCAAGTATGGCTTTTCGAAGGCGCCGGTTTGGGGCTGGGCCTGCCCGTGGCCGGCGGATTGGGTATCGGCCCCCAACGAATCAGCCATGTTGGGCAATATTACCCGTCGCCGGCGTCTTTGGTGGCGGCCGGGGCGCGCGGCCGGCAGACCTTCGGCCGTTTGCCTTCGCCCGCTCCCCGCCCCGCGGGATACAATGTAGGTTGGGCCAGCGAACATGCCCGGGCGGGGGCGGCGGAGGCAAGAGTCAGACCGTGCTGAGTCACCGGCGCAGAAAGGAACAGATACACGTCTTCAGCCTGGACCGGGTCCTGGCCGCCGACGTCCAGGAAAGGATTGCCTTCGACCCGAGGACCCGGCAGTGCCAGGTCGTCCGGCCGGAAGGCACCGAGTTGAAGGCCATCGTGGCCGAGATCGAGCGGCAGGCCCGCGACACGGTGGCCTCGAGACTGCTGATCCTGGACGTCCGCAGCTACACGCTGCCGCGGCTTCAGCATGCCTACAACAAGGTAGCCCGGTACAACCGCTCGGACCTGAACAAGTTCTGCTACAGCATCCTGATCGGGGACGGCCCGCTGAATCTGTTTCACGCCGGCAAGTCGCTGCACGTGTTCCTTCCGCACCTGGCCCGCCACCGGACCGACTACTACCCGGCGGTGTTCTTTTACGATCCCTTCATCCACTACAAGAGGGAGGAGTGGCAGCCGGCCGGGATCGACGCAGCAGCCGCTCTGCCCACGCTGGTCCCGCCACGGCTTCAGCGGGCCTTCAAGGGAGGCAACGTCACCCACGCCGCGGCCAGGGAGTACTTCAGGGCCGCCGGCGTCGATCCCGAGACGCGAGACCAGGCCAGGCAGCGCCGGCAGGCCAAGCTCGTCCGCTTCTACCGGAAGAGGATCGCCGAGGAGTTCCCCCATCACCAGGCTCAGTTGGAGGCCTGGCTGTCGAAGGAGGGATACAGCCTGGTGGGCGAGGCCCTGAGGCTGCATCTATATCCGTTGTTCTTCGAGGACTGGGTCGCTGAGCTGATGGCCCGGGCCGGGAACGGCGGATAGGTCCGGCCTGGAAAGGGCAAGCCTGGCGCGGCAGCCGCAGGCCGAAGCCGCAGCCAGGGGCAGGCCCCGGTCGGCATCGGGAGTTTGTCGCAAGGCCTGGCAAAGAGGAAACTTGCGGGCAGCGGGCGGGTCGCGGTCGCCGCGGCGGACCGGGTCCGTCCGCTTTGCTCTGCTGTGCTGCCGGCCCCGGCGGCACAGGCGGGCCGGCCCGCCGGCGGCCGTGCCAGCCTGCGGTCACTCCGCCGGCCTGAGAAAACTTTCGCTCGAGCCTAAAGGACCGGCCTGAATTGGCCGAAACGCTATGCAGGCATTGGCTTTGCGGCCGCAGCGGCGGAGACTCCTCCGAGGGCCGCTTGGGAGTGCTTCCTATGCGTTCGTCCGAAGAGGCTAGTCTGTACGCGGTCGGCAGGGATCAGGTGCTGAAGATCAGCCCGCAGGACAGCATCGCCCAGGCCGCCCAGCGGATGCGGGACCACCGCGCCGGCTCGCTGATAGTGGTGGATGAGTCCGATACGGTCGTGGGCATCATCACTGAGCGCGACATCATCGCTTCCTCGACGGCTTCCTCGGCCCACCCCGACCAGATGCGGGTGGCCGACGTCATGACCACCAAGCTCATCTCCGTCACCCCGGACACCTCCGTCAGCAGTGCCAGTCAGCTCATGGCCGCCCGCGGCATCCGGCACCTGCCGCTCATCCAGGATGGCCAGGTGGTGGGGATCATCTCCACCCGGGACATCATGGCCCGGCAGCTCCGCCTGACCGAGGGCATGAAGGCCGCCGCCGAGCAGGTCGCCCTGCTGAGCAAGGGCCTGCACAGGCTCGACCTGGAAGAGGTCATCGAGATCCTCAGTACCGAGGTGCCCAGGATGTTCCAGGCCCAACGCTGGGTCTTCTCCTTTGCCAACGGCGAAACCGTCGGCGGCATGAGCCCGCATCTTCGCGGCCGGGGCTGCCCTTGCTTGGACCAGGGCCGGGCTGCCGGGGGAGATGCTCCCGAGGCGGTGACCGGCTCGGAGGCCGTCAGCGGAGAGGTGCCGCCTGCCTGCCGGCGGCTCGGGGCCCCTGCCGCAGGCTCAAGGCGACTCCGCGGAGGTGCTCCAGTACAAGCTCGCCTTGATCCGCGACGTCCTGGCCATCAACCTGATGAACGCCAAGCTGAGCCGGGTGGCCTACCACGACGCCTTGACCGGCCTGAGGACCCGCAGGGTCATGGAGGAGGCCATCGCCGAGGAGCACGCACGCAGCACCCGCAACGGCCACCCGTTTTGCGTGACCATGGTGGACGTGGACAACTTCAAGTCCGTCAACGACCGGCACGGCCACCCCGCCGGGGACAAGATGCTGCTGGAGCTGGCCGGCATCCTCCGCGCCAACGCCCGCGCCTATGACCTCATCGCCCGTTGCGGCGGCGATGAGTTCGTCCTGCTTATGCCCGAGACGCCCCTGGACGTCGCCGCGGCCGTGGCCGAACGCATCCGCCACCGCGTGGAAAGCGATCTGACCGTCCCCGACGGACGCCAGGTCACCATCAGCTGCGGCGTGGCGGAATGGGCGGGCGAGGCCGAGGACACCGGCACGGCCGTCCTCCGCCGGGCCGACGTCGCCCTGTACGAGGCCAAGCGTTCCGGCCGCAACCGCGTGGTCCCCGCCGTCGCCCCTGCACCCGCCAAGTAGACACGCCCGACGCCTCGCCGGCTTGCGCCCCCGCCTGCTCGCCGGCCTGCTCGCTTTAGCGACGCAGGCGAACCGCGGCGCGTCCGAACTGACTGCACCGCCGGCGCCCTTCGCCCTTGCTCTGACCGACCCCTTTCCGTATGATGGCCCTGCCGTGCTAGGCGGGGCGGTAGCGGTGCCCTGATTCCCGCTTGTCGGGATGACCCGCAGTCCGCTATAGCGGGGCTGAATCCTCCGCCGAGGTGCCCGCTCTGGTGGATCACCTCGTCCGACGCGGCGGCGATGAAGGCCGGGTCCTCTGCAATGCCGGGCCGCCAACCTGGTCAGGTCCGGAAGGAAGCAGCCATAAGCGAGCATTCGGCATGTGCCGGAGGGTTGCCTGGCTGGAGCTGGCCCGTCGGGCGGGGCCCGTTGGAGCGCATCGACGCGGAGTGCACGGCATTCTTGCAGACAACAGGAACCGGTAGTCCGTAACCGGCAATCGGCCGCTGGCAGCGGTGAGCCCGCCGGCCCAGAGCCCCGAACGCGACGGGCGGCGCGCCACGGATTACGGATTACGGGTCACCGATTACTGATTACGGGTCACCGATGACATAAGCGCGAGCCGGTGCCCGCACCGATTGCTGCCGAAGGGCTGCCATGGCCGAATACCTCGTTCTGGCCCGCAAGTACCGCAGTGCCACCTTCGAGGAGGTGGTCGGGCAGGAGCACATCGCCACCACCCTGGTCAACGCCGTCCAGACCGGGCGGATCGCCCACGCCTTTCTCTTCACCGGCACCCGGGGGGTGGGCAAGACCACCATGGCCCGCATCCTGGCCAAGGCCCTGAACTGCCTGGCCGCCGACGGGCCCACCGCGACGCCCTGCAACAAGTGCCAGGCCTGCGTGGCCATCTTCCGCGGAGACGACCTGGACGTGATCGAGATCGACGGGGCCTCCAACCGCGGCATCGACGAGATCCGGGAGCTGCGCTCCAACGCCATTTACCGCCCGGCCCGCTGCCGCTACAAGATTTACTACATTGACGAAGTCCACATGCTCACCAAGGAGGCCTTCAACGCCCTGCTGAAGACGCTGGAGGAGCCCCCCGGGCACGTGAAGTTCATCTTCTCCACCACCGAGCCGGAGCGCGTCCCGCCCACCATCGTCTCGCGCTGCCAGCGCTTCGACTTCCGCAACATTCCCACGCGGCTGATCGCCCAGCACCTGGAGAAGGTCTGCAAGGCCGAGAAGGTCAAGGCCGAGAAGGGCGCCCTGTTCCGGATTGCCCGGGCGGCGGCCGGCAGCATGCGGGACGGGCTGAGCCTGCTGGATCAATTGCTGGCCGGCGGCGGGGGGAAGGCGGCCGAGGAGGACGTCATCCGCATCCTCGGCACGCCCGGGGAGGAGCGGACGGCCGAGATCGTGGCGGCCATCGCCGCCGACGACGCGGCCGCCACGCTCGGGGCGCTGGACGGCCTGCTGCAATCGGGCGTGACGCTGGAGTCGGCCGTCGCCGCCGTGGGCGAGACCTTCCGCCACATGATGCTGGCCGCCACCTGCGGCCCCGACAGCGAGCTGATCGAGCTGCCGGATTCGCAGCGACAACAGGTAGCCGAGCTGGCCGCGAAGTTCTCCCTGCCGGCCTTGGTCCAGGCCGTCAGCGCCTGCCAGACGACCGCCCGCGGCCTGCGCGGGCTGACGAGCGGGCGGGGGCTGGTGGAGGCGGCCCTGGTCCGGCTGGCGGCGGCCGAAAAGTTCGTGGACGCCGAAAGCCTCCTCGTCCGCCTGGAGGGCCTCTCGGCCCCAGGCGGGC
>LJUF01000015.1:0-8041 GCA_001303665.1 Phycisphaerae bacterium SM23_33
CCGTCGCCGAAGTTGCTCCGGCCGGGGTCCCAGTTGGACGGGTGGACGCCGTCCTCCGCGATCATCGTGGGGACCTGGTATCCGCTGTACGGCCTCCACATGGGGTCGGCGCCGTCCCAGGTGTCGGTGGGCGGGTTGTGGGGATGGCGGGTCGTGCATTCGTCGTGGTACTCGATCAGGGGCACGAGCTCCAGCAGGGCCACATCGCGAGCCGCCTGCGCGAAGTCCGCGGCCCGCTGCTGGTTGGCGGGGCTGCCGTTGTCGTAGTTGTGCCGGGGCGGAGCCGTGGTTAGGATCGGGATGGTACCGTTGGCCTTGCAGGCCTGCACCACCTGCTGGAGGTTGGTCTGGTACTGCGCCGGCGTCAGCCCCGAAGACAGGTCGTTGGTCCCCCACATGATCACGGCCATGGCCGCGTTATCGTGCGCCAGCCAGTAGTCCACCTTCCGCTCTCCGGGAAGCGCCCCGGGCCAGCCGCTGGAGGAGCTCAGCGGCCAACTGCTGGTGGTGCCGCCCTGGCATCCGTGGCGATCGCACACGGTGTCTATCTGCCAGTCCCAGCAGGCCCCCGTGACGTAGCCCTGGATCCAGGACAGGGCCGCCTGGTCCTCGGGCGTGGTGTCCGAGTGCCCATAGCGCAGCGGAGTAAAGTACGCCATGCTGACGGAAATGCTGTCCCCGAAGCGAGCAATGGTGCGGTCGGTGCCGAAGTAGTTACTGCGCACCTCCCGCATCGGCTCCACCCAGTACGGGTCCTCCGCCTGGGCGGAGGCCGCACACGTTGCCAGGATCAGCAGGCAGATCGAGACTCTCATGACTGGCTCCTAGTCAAGTGGCTGTGGCCTCCTTGCCCACGGCGCGCCGCAGATCAGGTTCACTACCACCGGGACCTGCCCGACAGCCCGCTGACGGCCGCGCCGAGACTCCCGTACAGATCACCAATAGCATACCCCCTTTATTGTAATTGATTCCGCCCAAAATCGCGTACGTTTTCCCGTCTTTTGACCGGTCGCCGGCGCTGCTCCGGTACGACACCCGGCCGGCGGGCCCCGGGCGTGGCTTACCGCCGCCACTGCGGGCCACCGTCCGCCTGCACCGCCCGACGCGGAAGCCGCGCCTGAGCCCTCAGGCCTTCAGCGCCGTCCATCGCCGCCACCCAACGCACGTGTTCGTTGCGTACTTCTCGGCGTGGGCCCCCCTCAGGATGCATTTCCCCTGGGCGGCTTCGTCGACCTCGGCCGTGGCACCAGACTCGTCCGGCCTTCGGGGGCCGACCCAGAACTCACACGTCGCGCAGTTCTGCCAGATATTCGGCGAGTACTTGGCCATACCCCGTTCTCCTTCCAAGGATACGGCTCGCCCACGACTGGAAATAATGGCCAGCGAAAATGAAGTGGCTACCCGCATATTACCGGCTGCCGGCGGCTTCGCCAAGGCCGTACCGGCATTTTCCGGCCGTCAGGGGCCGCCGGGCGGCCCCATGCCCCCCGAAATCCGCTTTGGCCGGTCCAAAAAACAGGCTGGCGTGACTGAGCCCGCGCCAGCCTGCCGGATCAGTTCCTCCATGCAGGGATGACACCTGCATTGATCCTGAAACATGCTAGGCGCCCGGCAGCCCGCCTCGCCACGCCCGGCGGCCGCCGCGGCCTCGACAGCCTGCTCGGCAGGCGGTAACGTGCCGTGGGAAGGGATGGGCCGAGTCCGAGGCGCAGGAGAAAAATGGCCGGAAAAAGGGATACAACCATGCTGATCTCGACACTTGTCATGGCGGCATTGGCGCTGCTTCTGCTGGCGCTGGGCTACCACAAAGGACAGGCACAGCACCTCGCCGGCACGAAGCTGGCCCTGAGCATGATGGTGCAGGTCTTCCCCCTGCTGTTCTTTGCGCTGCTGGCCGCCGGCATGGTCCAGGCCCTCATCCCGCAGGAGCTGATATCGAGATGGATCGGGGCGGAGGCGGGCGTTCGAGGGATACTTCTCGGCACGGTGGCCGGGGCAATGGCCCCCGGTGGACCCTACGTCAGTCTGCCCATCGCCGCCGGACTCATGCGCTCCGGGGCCGGCGCGGGCACCATGGTGGCCTTCCTGACGGGCTGGTCCTTGTGGGCGCTGTCCCGCCTGCCCATGGAAATCGGGGTCCTGGGCTGGAGGCTCACCCTCATCCGCATCGCCAGCACCTTCTTCTTCCCCCCTATCGCCGGCCTGATCGCCCACCTGCTGTTCGGCCGCATGATGAGGTAAATGCCAGGCGCCTGGCGGCCCGCAGAAAAGCCCTCCCCCAGCAAATGACTCGGGGCGACTGGATTCGAACCAGCGACCTCCTGCTCCCAAAGCAGGCGCTCTAAACCAAGCTGAGCTACGCCCCGCAGCCTCTTCGATTCTCCCGGACCCAAGCCGCCGGCCGGCACCAGCGACCTTCCCGGCGGGACGCTCTAAACCAACCTGTCCCGAAGGGTTCCCTGCGGGAAGCTACGCCCCGGGCAGCGGCTATTAGAGCACGGCTGCCGGGCGCGAGTCAACCGGCCCCCGCGGGTCATATCCCCCGAAGCGGCGCCGTGGTTCTCGGCCAAGGGACACTCACATGCGACGGCACGCCGCCATCGCCAACCACAGGCCGCCAGCAGCGGCCCGGGCGATCAGCCCTTCGGCAGCATCAGCCACAGCAGGACGAAGCTCATCAGGCCGACGGTCTCGACGATACCGGCCGCGATAATGATGAACGCCAGCCCCTTGCCTTCGCTCTCGGACATGCAACGGACCCCGGCGGCCCCGATGAGCCCCTGGAGCCAGGCGCTGAACAACTCGCCCAAACCGCAGCCCAGGCCGATGCTGAACAGGGCCCCCGCGTGCGTGGCAAGGATCGCAGGATTGTAGGCGGCAGCCCGCAGGCCCACGAACAGCAGCAGGAACCCGTAGAAGGTCTGCGTCAGCGGCAGGCCGACCAGGATGACGTACTTGAAGTCCAAGGGCCTGCCTTCGCGGCCTTCCTTGGCCCAGGCGCCGGCGGCGGCCCGACCGGCAGCCCCAATGCCCAAGGCGCTGCCGACGGCCGCCAGTCCCAGGGCCAACCCGACTCCCAACTGTCCGAGGAATTCCATGCCTGTTCACTCCTTCCGGCCTGACCTGGCGAAGGGATGGTACGCATAGCCGGCCCACTGCACGCCGGCATTGTTGGAGAACTCGAGCATGTTCAGCCTCACTCCGTGGGCGAGGATGGCGATCATACACATGGCGATGTTGAGTCCGTGGCCGAACAGCACCACCGGGGCGCCCGCCAGCCAGGTTCCGGCGCTGGCGACCTGGGCGCCCAGGCCATTGAAGGTTCGCCCGATGATGGTGCTGGCCAGCCCCACGCCCATCAGGCGGATGTAGCTGAGGGAATCAGAGAAGGTCGCCAGAGCGCTGAGCGGGAACTGGGCCAGCCCCAGCCCCAGCATCCTCAACGGATTCCGCGAGGGGCTGGCGAAGAGGATGGCCAAGCCCGCTCCCACGGCCAGCAGGTACGGCGTCAGCCAATGGGGCGAGCCGCCGGCCTGGCTGACGAAGAACAGGTACCAGATGAGCAGGAACATGCCCCACAGGAAGACGGCCCAACCGATCTTGGAGAGCATTTCCAGGCGCGGCGCCAGGGCCAAGGCCTGGCGGACCTGCGCGACCGAGAGGTGAATGCCCGCCATGACGAAGCTGATCTTCATGATCATGTAGGCCTGATCGCGCACGTCACCGCGGATGAGCTGCAAGGCGCCCAGAGCCTTGCCCACGCCCGCGAGGGCGCCCCCCGCGGCCAAAAGGTCGTCCGGCGCGACGCCGAAGTACACGCCCGCCAGCACCCCCCAGGCGATGGTCACGAAACCCATGAACATCACCAGGTGCACACCGGGCTTGCCCGCCGCGGCCGTGGCCTTCGCGTAGATCAGCGCCGGCACAAGCACGAACAACAGTCCATAGCCGGCATCGCCGATCAGCATGGCCGCGAAGATCGGCAGGGCCACCATGAAAAACGGCGAGAGGTCGTACTCGCGGTAGCCCGGCAGCGTCCCAAGCATGTCAAAGAGGCCCTTGATGGGCTGGACCCAGCGGGGGTAGCGGATCAACGTGGGCGGCTCTTCCTCTTCCGCGGGCTCGCGGTCGTCGACGCCCGCAGCGATGCCGAGCCTGGCCAGGTCCTCCGACAGCGTCCGGGCGGCCTCGACCGGGGCCCAGCCCTGCACGGCGAAGAGGTCCTGGCCGCGCATGGCCCCGGCGAGGGCGGCGGCGAATTGGGCTTCCGAGGTGAGTTTCGCTTCTTCGGTTTGCAGCACCTCAGCCAGGTTCGCCAGTTCAGCCAGCCGCTCCGCGTCGGCGGCCAGGGCCTCATCCACGGCCTTGGCCTCGGCCCGGACGGTGGGCAGGTCGCGCGGGGGCGGCTCGACGGGCTGGGCGGTATCCGGCAGGCTCGGCTGGCCCTCGCGGTGCACCAGCCCCACCAGCACGCGCTTGCCGGGGAGCTCGGTGAGGCGGACGACGCACTCGGCCACGACTTCATCAAATTGCTTTACCGGGACGGAGAAGAATCTCAGGGCCACGCCGGCCTCGGCCAGCGCCTCGAGCTGCTCGCGGCGGAGCTCGCCCCATACCCCGAGCCTGCCGGCCTCCCGGCCGAGGGCGTTGAGACGGTTGCGGTTCTCCTCCGTGCGGCGGGTGATCTGGAGGATCTCCCTCACCGCGTCGGCGGGCTCCAGCTCCGCAGCCGCGCCGGCGGGTGCGGTCATGGCAATCGCCTGCCGGGCCCGACGAACGTGCTCCAGCGCGGCGCGGAGCTCCTCCGGGGCGGCTGCCTTGGGGTCCAGCGGCTCCAGGTGCACCACGCCGAGGGTGCGCAGGGCCTCCAGCATCGCCTCACGGGACCGGGCGGGAGTGACGACGAAGACCTTGTTCATCTTCGCGATCACGGCTGGCCCTCCCGCTCGGGGCGGGCGACGGCCAGCAGGGCCGGGAGCACGTCAGCCAGCTTGGCCTTGGCGAGCTTGGCCCGGCCGACCGCCGACGTCTGCTCCTCGCCCAGGCGAATGCGGATGACGCGAATGGCCTCGCGCGCCCGGGGGATCAGCACCTTCTCGAAGAGGTTCACGCGCTGGATGATCTTGGTCAGCGCCTTGTGCAGCACTTCGTACTGCCGGTCCAGCACCTCCAGCCGGGCCTGCCGTTCGCTCAGACCGCGCAGGTCGCTCAGCGCCCGGTCCACCCACGGGGGCGTGGCGAAGAGGCTGTACTCCGCCGGCGGGAAGGAAACCGAGTCGAACACCGGCACCCACACCCCGGCGACGTTCTCCTGGTGGGTGACGACCTCGCGAGGCCGGGCGAGTTCTTCCACGTTCACCCCGGCCACGTCGCGCAGCACCGGGCGGTACGGCTCCTTCTGCGCGGACTCCACCTCGGCTCGGGCGTCGCGCCGGCGCTGGTTGACCGCCCCCAGCGTGATCTGAAGCTGCTGCTGCTTGAGCTTCAGCATGGGCAGATACCGGGCGAAGCGGGCCAGGCTGTCACGCTGGCGCTTCAGCTCGGGGCGAGTTAAGCGGAGTTTACCTGCCATGTTCCGACACGGCCTCGCAAGGCATTAATGACTTTCCACTTCAAATTGCGGGCGGCAGCGCGGGTCTGGGGTCAGCAGCCCGCAACGGGCAAAGCCGCCTTCTGCTGCTCCTCCCGGCGGCTTTCCGGGAGTTTCCTGGGCCAGTGTTTGTCCACGAGGACGCGGCGGATGCCGACTTCCTGGGGCTCGAAGCACTCGGCCAGGGCCTCCCAGCAGCGGTCCAGGGCCTCTTCCAGGGGGATGTTGACCGCCAGGTCCATGATCCGGTCCTCGAACAGTTGGCCGTACTTGAGCAGCTTCAGGTCCCAGGCGGAGCTTTCGAAGCCCATGGCCCGTTTTTCGCGGCTCTCCCGGGCGCCGGCGTAGAGCTTGATGCAGGCGTCCATGATGGCCCGGTGGTCGTCCCGGGTCTTGTCATTGACCAGTTGCTTCAGTCGCGAGAGGCTGCCAAAGGGCTCGATGCGGCCGTTGCGAAGGTAGAACTGCCCCTCGGTGATGTAGCCGGTGTTGTCGGGGATGGGATGGGTGACGTCGTCGCCGGGCATGGTGGTGACGGCCAGCACGGTCATGGAGCCGGCCCCTTCCAGGTCCACGGCCTTTTCGTAGCGCCGGGCGAGCTGGGTGTACAGGTCGCCGGGGTAGCCGCGGTTGGAGGGGATCTGCTGCATGGTGATGGCGATTTCCTTCAGGGCGTCGGCGAAGGCGGTCATGTCCGTCAGCAGCGTCAGCACGCGCTTGCCCTGCAGGGCGAAGTTTTCCCCCACGGCCATGCACAGGTCCGGCACCATCAGGCACTCCACCACCGGGTCGGCGGCGGTGTGGATGAACATGAGGGCGCGGCTGCTGACGCCGCCTTCCTCGAAGGCGTGGCGGAAGGTGAGGTAGTCGTCGTGGCGGAGTCCCAGCCCGCCGAGGATGATGACGTCGGCCTCGGCCTGAAGCGCCACGCGGGCGAGCAGTTCGTTGTAGGGCTCGCCGGCCACCGAGAAGAACGGCAGCTTCTGCGACTCCACCAGGGTGTTGAACACGTCGATCATGGGGATGCCGGTGCGGACCATCTTGCTCGGGCGCAGGCGGCGGGTGGGGTTGATGGCCGGGGAGCCGATGTCGATGCGGTGTTCGACCAGTTCCGGCTTGCCGTCCCGCGGCCGGCCGGCGCCGCCGAAGAAGCGAACCTTGTCGCCCGTCGAGATGCCCTGCGTTCCGGCGAACACCTGGAGCGAAACCTGGTCGCCTTCCAGCCGGATCACCTGGGCCAGGGACGTTTCCCGGCTGGTGGTGATGGCCGCCAGCTCATCGTAGGCCACCCCCGGGGCGGTCACCTTCACCACGCTGCCGGCGATCTCCGTGATCTGGTCGTAGTACTTCCTCATTGGCCGCGGCCTTTCCGGGCGATACAGCCGTCGATGTCGGCCAGGATCTTCTCGAACTCCGCCGAATCGCGGGCGGCGTAGTTCCAGTTGCGGAAAAAGTCGGCCACTTCGAACATGACTTTCCGCGCCTGGTCGCGGTCCTCGAACTGGAAGTCCAGCCTCAACACCTCCAGGCACTTGGCGAAGACGAACTTCTGCCGCTCGGCGTCGGTCGCCCCGTCCACCTCGTCGAAGGCGTTCTGCTGGAGGTAGACGCTGTCGAAGAACTCGGCCTTGAGGTAGACGGTGAAGTCCTCGATGGTGGTCCCCTCCTCGCCGACGACGGTCATCATCTGCTTGACGTCGCTGCCCCGGCGGAGCAGCTCGCGGACCTCCCTCACGTCGGCCGGGTCGATGATGCCCGTGTACTTGCTCCAGGACTCCAGCGGGTCGATGGCCGGATATCGCCGCTCGTCGCTGCGGGTTCGGCTCAGGCCGTGGAAGGCGCCCACCACCTTGAGCGTGCCCTGGGTGACGGGCTCTTCGAAATTTCCGCCGGCGGGCGAAACCGTCCCGCCAATGGTCACCGAGCCGACCTTGCCGTTCCTCAGGCGGATGCACCCGGCCCGCTCATAGAAGGCCGCGATCCGGCTTTCCAGATACGCCGGGAAGGCCTCTTCGCCGGGGATCTCCTCCAGCCGGCCGGAAACCTCACGCATGGCCTGGGCCCAGCGGCTGGTCGAGTCAGCCAGCAGCAGCACGTTCAGGCCCATCTGGCGGTAATACTCCGCCAGCGTGGCGGCCGTGTACACCGACGCCTCCCGGGCGGCCACGGGCATGGCCGAGGTGTTGCAGATGATGATGGTGCGCTCCATCAGCGTCCTGCCCGTGCGCGGGTCGGTCAGCCGGGGGAATTCTCGAATCGTGTCCACCACCTCCCCGGCCCGCTCCCCGCAGGCCGCCACGATCACGATGTCCACCTCGGCGTACCGGCTGGTAATCTGCTGAAGCACCGTCTTGCCCGCACCGAACGGGCCCGGGATGCAGTACGTGCCGCCGCGCACCACCGGGAACAGCGAGTCGATGATGCGCACCCGGGTCACCAGCGGCTCGGACG
>LJUF01000015.1:8063-41894 GCA_001303665.1 Phycisphaerae bacterium SM23_33
CTGCCGCTCCTCGCTGACGTTCAGCGGCACCTTCACCGGCCACTTCTGCTGCATCGTTACCGACATGGTCTCGCCGTCGCGGCTGAGGGTGGCGATTTCCTCTTCCACGGTGTATTCCCCGCCGGGGGCCACCTTCTCGACATTCCACTCATCGCGCGCCCCGAACGGAACCATGAGCTGGTGCTCGAAGATGCCTTCGGGGACGGTCCCGAGCGTATCACCGGCCGCCACGACCTGGCCCGGTTCAGCCGCGGGGGTGAACTGCCACTTCTTCTGGGTGTCCAGGGCGTGGACGTACACGCCGGGCGTGAGGAAGTAACCCTCGGTCTGGCCCACTTGGTAGAGAGGGTTCTGCAGGCCGTCGTACACCTGCCCCAGCAGCCCCGGGCCCAGCACCACCGAAAGCATCTCGCTGGTGAACTCCGCGTGGTCCCCCACCTTGAGTCCGCGGGTCTCCTCGAAGACCTGCAGGTCGGCCCGGTTGCCGCGCACGCGGATGACCTCGCTCAGCAGGCGTCGGCCGTCGCCGCGGCAGCAGTACGCCACGGCGTTCTGCACCACGTCGTGGTCCAGCTCAGCCGTCACCATGTTTCCGAAAACGGCAACGATTCTTCCCGTAACCGATTCCATCTACGCGTCCTGACTGATTGTGTTCCCGGCCTCCTCACGAGCGAGGACATGCCACCTGCTCACCAGGATGAGCCTTCTTGCGTAGGCCGCCAGTTCGTCCAAGGCAAAGCTGAAGTACTGCGAGTGCTCCTGGGTCCACCGCCAGCGGCCTTCGTCCAGGACGCGCAAGGCGGCCAGGGGGTTGGGCGCCTCCGACCAGGCCGCCACGACGTCGTCCACGCCCGCCTCCGCGAGGGCGAGCTCCTCGGCCACCAGGTAGTTCTGCGGATCCAGCTTCAGGGCCGCCGCCCGGGCGACGACCAGGGCGTTGCGCAGCCCCACCTCGAATCCGACCCAGCGGCGGGCGAAGTCGCAGCGGCGCTGCCCGGCCAGGCGGTCCACGTACCGGTAGTAGGCCTCCCAGATCGCGTCGGCCGGGATGCGCCGCGCTGCGGCCGGCTCCACCGAAAGGAATTGCGGCAGGGGCGCCTCGCCGCGGGCCTGCTCGCGCGTCAACACGGCCGGCGTGGGGGCGGGGATCTCGCCGGCCATCGCCGCTTCGCGCAGCACCAGGTCGTGATCCAGCAGCAGGGCGTCGATCAGGCCCGCCGCGGCGGCGTCTTCCGCCGCCATTCGCCGGAAGTCCGCCAGCTCCACGGGAGGCGTCTCGCCCAGGACCGGCAAGCCCGGCAGCGATGTCAGAAGGAAGTAGTACCGTCTGGCCATGGCGATACCGGCGCTACTGGCCCTTTTCGGCAATGACCTGATCGATCGTCTGGCGGATCCGGGGGGAGAGCATCTCGCCCAGGACCGACGCCACGGATTCCGGCGTCACCTCCACCACCCCGCCGGTGGCGTTGTACTCGAACCCCGCGGACTTGAGCTTGCCCTTGAGGTCGATGCGCGATTGCCAGTCCTCCCGGCCGCGCTGCTTCATTTCGCTGATGGCCCACTCGGTCGCGACCTTGAGCTTCTCCTCGCTGACCCGCACTTCCACCGGCTGGTCGCCCGTGGCGTCACTCTCGGCATACTGCACGCAGACGTCGTGCAGCAGCACCCGGAGGAAGCCATCGTCATTGAGGGTCTGTTCGGCCGCCTCGCGCAGAACGGTCTCCAGCACGGCCACGATCGTTTCGCGCAGTCGCAGCAGCGCGTCCCGCGAGGCCAGTTGCAGCTCGTTCCGTCCCTGCCGGAGCGTCTGCTCGCCCTTCTCGCCGGCGTCCTTACGGATGCGCTCGGCCTCGGCCTGGGCATCCGCGATGATCTTGTCAGCCTGGGCCTTGGCCTGGTCCACAATCTTGGCGGCCTCGGCCCGCCCGGCATCCACGCCCTCTTCCTGCAACCTCTGCACAAAGGTCTCAATTGAGCCCGCCATAGGCAACTCCACGCCTCCCCTGCCCGTGCTCGCGCACAGCTTCGCTTATGACATCGGCATATTCGCTAAGAGCTATAACCTCACAAAGCATTTATTACAGCCGCACGCCAGGCGAACTCAAGGCTTCGACCTCACCGCGTACACGACCTCAGGATCTTCACCAACAGACATCCCAGCGTCGGACCCGAGCAACCGAATTCCAGTGCCCGTATCCTACGCAATCCGGGCCGCCGGCGCAAGTGGTTTCTCAAACCTCGCCACTGCCACCATTCTATGTGCTGCTGGCAAGGCCCGCGCAAAAAGGGTAAGCTCGCACCGGCTCGGCGCGGGCTCAGGCGGCGGAATGGCCGGTTCCGCCGGCCGGGCCCGTTCAGGCCGCAGTGGAGGATCCGATTGTGCCCGGAGTACCCACGTGAGCCAAGTGTTCCGCAGCGACGACTGGCAGCGGTACCGGATGGACTGGCACCACCCCCACCGCCAGCTCGAGCCGCCGGCAAAGGAGATCGCCATCGTCGATGACGCCCTGGCCGTGCTGCGGCAGGCGGGCCTGCCGGACGTGCCCTACGACCGTGAGAAGATGCTCGCGCACCGCGCGGCCGTGGCGGAGCTGTTTGAAATCCCCTGGACGGCGATCACGCCGCGGATGGAACGCCTGCTGTACGCCATCAACGCGGCGGCCCGCCCGGCCCACATGATCGCGGCCGGGGTGTTCTGCGGCTTCACGTTCATCTCAAACGCCGGAGCCGCCGTCGGGCCGGGGGCGTGCTACGCCGCCGGCCAGCTCATCGGCATCGAGATCAAACCCGAGGAAGCCCAACGCGCCGAGCGGAACGTCCGCCGGATCGACCCGACCGGCGTGGCCCGGGTGGTGGCGGCCGACGCCGTGGAGTTTGCCGGGAGATTCCGCGACCCGATCCACCTGCTGTATCTCGACGCCGACGGGGCCGGCGGAAAGGGCAAGGGCATCTACCTGGACATCCTTCAGGCCGCCTACGACCGCATCCCGCCCGGCGGGGTCGTGCTGGCGCATAACAGCGTGAACGGGGGCAATCGCATCCAGCCTTACCTGGACTTCGTCCGCGACGAACACCATTTCGGCGCCAGCGTCAACGCGGTCCTCGACGCGGAAGGCCTGGAGGTATCGATGAGATAGCGCCGCGCCCCAGCCGCCCTTCGCACGCGGCGTCATGGGGCGGCCCCGGACGACTTCCGCCCTGACTCCAGCCTGCGGATCAAGTCCACGAGCACGGCGACCATGCCCTGGAAGATCTTGCGGCCCCATTCGGCGCTGGCCTTGGTCGGATCGCCCTGGACGCCGACCTTCATGTCATCGTGCTGGCGAATCCTGGGCACGACGGCCGGGTCGTCCACCAGCTTCTCGCCGACGAAGATGCCGAGCTGGCCGGCAAAGAGCTTCCGCATGAATTCGGGGGAATCCACCGGCATGTCCGGGCGGACCCACTCCGGCTTCAGGTGCATCATCAGGGACGTTTCGTAGAAGCCCGCGTGGCAGTCGAGGTGGCCGACGGGAGACGTCCCGCCCAGCCCGTCCTGGCTGAAGACCGTCGCCTGGGCCACCATCACGTCCGGCGGCAGATTCCGCAGCCACTGGGCCATCTTGGCGCCCAGCTCCAGCATCTGAAGGAAGATCGTGTCGCCGTGGCCGGGAACCAGAATGATCGTCTTGAAGGCCTGCCTGGCCAGAGACTCCACCGTGTCGGCCACCATCAGTGAGACGGTCTGGGGGGAGAGGTTGATCGTCCCGGGCAGGGTTCCGCCGGAGTATCCGCAGGTGTAGGGCGGCGTCACGAACGCGCCCGTCTGCTCGGCCGCGGCCTTGCAGGTTTCGTAGCCGATGAGTGTGTCGGTGCACAGCGGCAGGTGGTAGCCGTGCTGCTCAGTCACCCCCATGGGCACCAGGACTGTCTGGGTTTCCTTCAGGGCCTCCATCACGTCCTGGACGGTCATGGACTCCATCAGTTTGGCGGGCATGAATCGCTCCTTCGGCCGTCGGCGCCGCCGGCGTCGGCGGTCACTGTTTTCCGGAACCCAGCAGGCGGGCGCTGATGGCCTGGGCCAGGGCGGCCCCCAGCCGGTGGTAGTCGTCCATCCCGTAGTACGTCGTTCCGTTGCCCTGGTAGCTGATCTCCAGGGAGATAGCCTCCGCGCCCAGGACGGTCTGGGCCCAGGTCCGGCTGCTCATGCCGGCGTAGATGAAGGCGGTGGGACTTGGGGCAACATGCGACGTCGGCGAGCGGATGTCCTCCGGGCAGGCGGCCTGGAAGGCCAAGGCGAATTCCTCGGCGATGGGGTTGGCCGGGGAATCGGGGTCCCAGCCCCGCAGCGGGACGTAATTGGCCTGCTCGCCGTGGCCGGGAGCGTGAATGTCGGCAAAGAAGACGCGCTTGGCCGCGCCCTTGAGCCGTTCGGCGTCGCGCTGCACCGCGCCGACTTCGGGACGCCTCGGCCCCGGCGGGCCGTACGCCCGGTTGCAGTCGTGAGGCCACGGATCCTTGCCGTAGCTGCCGGCAATGGCGTCGTCGAGGTCGACGATGGGCACCGCCCACCAGGTGATGCTCTCGTACAGGCGTTTCTCGGCAGCCACGTGCCGCAGCAGGCCGTCCAGCACCCAGGAGCCGGGGGTCTCGCCGGCGTGGTGGCGGGCGGTCAGCATCACGGCCGGGCGGCCGGCGTCAGGCAGGCTGCTGAAGACCCTCGGCAGCGGGCGACTGCCCAGGGTGAGGCCGATCATCGTCTTCTGGAACGCCCCACCCAGCTCGTCCAGGGTGGCATCCAGGTCGGCCAGTTGGTACGGGAAGCAGTGGGCCAACTCGACGGCGTCGCCGCCGGCGTCCAGGTCCCAGGCCCACTCCACCCGGCCGCCGGGCGTCTGGAGCCGCTGGGGGGTGCCGATTCGCGCCCAGGGCCGGGGCTGCCGGCGGGCCACCGGACGATTGGCTGACCAGTCCACCCCGCCCAGGGTCTGCTCCGGATTGGCCAGCACGATCCTGGCTGCGCGGCCGGCCAGGGCGGTGACGCGAAAGTGGAACCACAGCGCCTGCGGGCAGTTCCTGGGCTCGGCCGCGAAACGCAACACCGGCCGATCGGCCGATTCGTCAACCTCCAACAACAGGCCGTTGCCGCCGGGAAAATCCGTCCGCCATGAAATCGACATCGAAGGCCTCCGACCGCGATCACCGAGGAAACAGCGGACAAAGGGACCACGAAGAACGGAGAAATGCAAGTCTGCAGCCGGCAAGGAAGGGGTGGCGGTTCCGCAGCGGCCGCCTCGGCGGCTCCGGCAGGAAGCAGGCTCAGAACTGCCGCAGGAAGCGGACGTCGTTCTCGAACAGCAGGCGGATATCGGGGATGTTGTACTTCCGCATCAGCATCCGCTCGATGCCCAGCCCGAAGGCCCAGCCCGTGTACCTTTCGGAGTCGTACCCGACGGCCTCCAGGACGTTGGGATCGACCATGCCGCAGCCGCCCAGCTCCAGCCAGGCCGTCGAGCCGTCCGCGTAATGGAAGAGCATGTCCACTTCCGCCGAGGGCTCGGTGAAGGGGAAGAAGCTGGGGCGAAAGCGCGTCGCCACCTCCGGGCCGAAGTAGGCCTTGCAGAACTGGTCGACGTCGCTTTTCAAGTCGGCCATGGTCACGCCCTCGTCGACGTACAGGCCCTCGAGCTGGTGGAACATGTAGCTGTGGGTGGCATCCACGGTGTCGGGGCGGTACACCCGCCCCGGGCTGATCACGCGCACGGGGGGCGGCTGCGATTCCATCACCCGGATCTGGACGGTCGAGGTCTGGCTGCGAAGCATGACCGAAGGGGTGATGTAGAAATTCGCGAGTTCATCGCGGGCCAGGTGATCCGGCGGGATGTTCAGCGCCTCGAAGTTGTGGCGCTCATCCTCGACCTCCGGGCCGTAGGCGACGGAGAACCCCATCCGAGCGAAGATCTCGGTGATCTCCTCGATGGTCTGGGTGATGACGTGCCGGTGGCCGATCCGCAGCCCCGCTCCGGGCAAGGTGACGTCGACGGCCAGCCTGCGGCTTTCCTCCCCGCCGCCCAGCTCGGCCTTGCGCCGCTCATAGGCGGCCGTGAGGGTGTTCTTCACCTCATTGGCCAGCCGGCCAAAGTCGCGGCGCTGCTCCGGGGAAAGCTCCTTCAGCAGCGTCATCGCGGCCCGGACCGCGCCCTTCATGCCCAGGTAGCGAATCCGCCACTTCTCCAGCGTGTCGGCGTCGACGACGAGGTGCAGCGCCTCCATCGCCTCCTGGCGAAGCCTCTCAAGCCGGACGTCTGATGCCACCTCTGTCTCCGACCCCGCCGGCCGGGCCCCGCCAGCTACCCCTTGGGGTCGTCTTGGCCCTTGGACTTTTTCCTGGCAGGCCTCTTCGGGGCGGGCTTGCTGGCCCTGGGCTTGGCGGCGGTCTTCTTCCTGGCGGGCTTGGCCTTTTCACGGGCCTTGGCCGCTGCCGGGGCCTTCTTGGCTGCTCGTCTTCGCGCGGGCTTGGGTTCCTCCTTCGCCGCGGGCTCCTTGGCGACCTCGACGGGCTCGGCTTGGGCCTGGGCGGCTTTCGGTCTGGGCTCGGCCGCAACCTTTTGCGCGGCGGGCTCTACCGGCTCGGCACGCTTCTGCCCGGCCGCCACGGCGACCAAGTCGTCGAAGGCCGCCGGGTCGGACACAGCCAAGTCGGCCAGGACCTTCCGATTGACGGAAACGTGATTCTGCGACAATCCGTGCATGAAGCGGCTGTAGTTCAACCCTCGCCGTCGGCAGGCGGCCGAAATCCGGGTGATCCAAAGCTGGCGGAACTCGCGCTTCTTGAGCTTGCGGCCGACGATGGCGTGCTGGCCGGCACGCAGCAAGGCCTCCCGGGCCACGCGGTACCGGCGAGAGGCGGCGCCGATATAGCCCCGGGCAGCCCTCAGAATCTTCTTGTGCTTGCGGGCGCGGGCGGCGCCCTTTCTTGCTCGTGGCATCACAAGCTCCTCAAGGGCCGGTGAACGATCCCGCCTGAGGAAGTCCGTTCGCAGTCCCAGTCGGCCTCACGAATACGTATTCTCACAGTCCCAGCAGCTTCTTGGCTTGCTTTGCAAAGCACTTGGAGACGCCTCTGCCTTGACGCAGGAAGCGGACCCGCTTAGGCGTCTTCCGCGACTTCAGATGCCGGCCCAGAGGCCGGCCGCGCCGCAACTTGCCCCTCCCGGTCACCTTGATCCGCTTGGCCACAGCTTTGCTTGTCTTCATCTTCGGCATAAGCACAGGCTCGAATCGTTTGACCAATAAGGCCCTTGGCAGGCCAGTTGTCGGCGACGGCGAATCCGACTCGCGGAAAGGCAACGCCAACCGCCGCCCGGCACATAGAACAGCGTATTCTAATCAGCGCCCCGGCCCTGGAAAAGCTTTTTCCGGCGCATTTCGGCAGGAGAGACGCCGACCCCGTTTACAGGGCTTTGAGGGCACTGAAGATTCCCCCTGGGCTGTCTGACGCCGGCCAGCTCCATCTTCCGGATGGGCGGCAACACACACATCGGCAGCCTGCCCGAGACCCACGGGCCGAGCCCGGCCGCAACAGACTCATGTCGGCGGGGCCGAAGAGCCCTCCTCCGTGGGGGCCGCGCCGGAATCGCCGGTCGGCTCCTCAGCCGGTGCCGGCCGCTCGGCGGGGGCCGCTTTGGGCCTCTCCCGCTTGCTCTTGACCACCGGGACCAGCAGCATGGTCGCGGCCCGCCTGTCCATGTGAAGCCCTTCCTCGACCTTGGCGATGTCGGCCAGCGACGCGGCAGTGGCAGCAAGGATCTCCTGTCCCAGGTCGGTGTGGGCCATCTCCCGGCCGCGGAACCGCAGGGTGAAGCGCACGCGGTCGCCGCGCTGGAGAAACTCTCGGGCACGGCTGACCTTGATCTGAAGGTCATGCCGACTGATCTTGGGGGTGCGGATTCGGATCTCCTTCAGCTCCGTCGCGTGCCGGCGGGCCTTCGCCTTGCGCTCCTTTTTCTTCTGGGCGTACTTCCACTTGCCGTAGTCCATGATGCGACAGACGGGAGGCTTGGCCTGGGGGGCCACTTCGACCAGATCCAGCCCGGCGGCGCGGGCTTTCTCCAGCGCTTCACGGGTGTCGAGGATGCCGACCTGGCTGCCGTCGGCGTCGATCAGACGGATCGGCGAGATGCGGACGCGTTCGTTACGGCGGAGTTCCTGTGCGATGGCTCTTACCCTCGAATTTCCTTACAAACCGGCGGCCCCGGCCCACCGCGGGCCGGTCCGCGGCGGCAAGCATTATTTTACCACTAGGTTTTGCAAAACGCCGCCCGGGCGCCTCGGGAATTTACCTCTTCCCGCAGCGCCTGCACGGCCTCAGCCAGCGGGAAAGAGCCCACCTCGCCGACACCGCGGCGGCGGACGGATACGCTCCGCGCCCCGGCCTCGCGCGCCCCGACAATAAGCAGGTAAGGCACCTTCTGGAGGGTCCAGCGGCGGATCTTGGCCGCAATCTTGTCCGGTGTGTCGTCGTTTTCGACGCGCAGGCCGGCCGATCCGGCCGACCCCGCGACCTCGGCGGCATAGTCGTTGAACTTCTCGCTGACCGGCAGCACCGCCAACTGCACCGGCGAAAGCCACAGGGGA
The DNA here is from genome assembly GCA_001303665.1 of Phycisphaerae bacterium SM23_33. Classification (GTDB taxonomy): domain Bacteria; phylum Planctomycetota; class Phycisphaerae; order SM23-33; family SM23-33; genus SM23-33. The sequence goes on from LJUF01000015.1 coordinate 16,680, forward strand.
AACGCCCCGCCGAAGTGCTCGATCAGGATGCCGATAAACCGCTCCAGCGAGCCGAACGGCGCCCGATGAATCATCACCGGGCGGTGCACGGCGTTATCGGCGCCGACGTATTCCAGGCCGAACCGCTCGGGGATGTTGTAGTCCACCTGGATCGTCCCAAGCTGCCACTCTCGCCCGAGGCAGTCCTTGACGATGAAGTCGATCTTGGGGCCGTAGAAAGCGGCCTCATCCGGCTCCTCGGTGAAGTTCATTCCCAGCGCCGACACCACGGAACGGATGTTGGCCTCGGCCAGGTCCCAGTTCCTGGGCTCGCCGACGTACTTGGAGGAGTCCGGGCCGCGCAGCCCGATCCGCACGCGGTAGTCCCTCAGCTCCAGCGTCCCCAGCACCAACTCGACCAGCCCGACGCAGGACTCGAGTTCCGACTCAAGCTGCTGGGGCGTGCAGAAGATGTGGGCGTCGTCGCAGCAGTACCCGCGGACCCGGGTCAGGCCGGTCAGCTCGCCGGATTGCTCAAAGCGATAGACGGTGCCGAATTCCGCCAGCCGCAGCGGCAGCTCGCGGTAGCTGCGCTGGGTGGACTTGTATATCTGCACGTGGTGCGGGCAGTTCATGGGCTTCAGCAGGTAGCCCTGCTCCTGCCCCTCCGCCGAGGTGCCCGTCAGGATCGGCGGGAACTGCGATTCCTTGTAGTAAGGGTAGTGGCCGCTGGTGCGGTACAGGCCCAGCTTGCCGATGTGCGGGGTCACCACCATCTGGTAGCCGCGCTTGACCAGCTCTCCGCGCAGCCAGGATTCCAGTTCGTGGCGGACGATCGCGCCTCGCGGCAGCCACAAAGGCAGCCCCGGCCCGACCTCGTCGGACAGCAGAAACAGCCCCAGCTGCCTGCCCAGGACGCGGTGATCGCGCTTCCGGGCCTCCTCGATCCGCTGGAGGTGCTCGTCCAGCTGCTTCTTGTCGAAAAAGGCCACGCCGTACACCCGCGTGAGCATCTGCCGGGCTTCGTCGCCGCGCCAGTAGGCCCCGGCCACGGACAGCAGCTTGAACACCTTGACCTTACCGGTGGACGGCAGGTGCGGGCCCCGGCACAGGTCCAGGAAGTCGCCCTGCTCGTACAGGCTCACGGTGGAGAGGCCCTCCTGCCGGGCCCGGTCGTCGATCATCTCCACCTTGTACTGCTGGCCCAGCTCGGCAAAACGCTTCCTGGCCTGCTCAACGGGCAGTTCCGTGCGGCGGATGGGAATATCCTCGGCGACGATCTTCCGCATTTCCTGCTCGACCTTCTCCAAGTCTTCCGCCCCCAAGGGCTTGGGAAGATCGAAATCGTAGTAGAAGCCGTACTGGAAATCGTCGGTCAGCGGGGGGCCGATGGTGTACTGAACTTCCCGGCCGTACAGTCGGCGCATCGCCTGCGCCAGCACGTGGGCCACGGTGTGGCGCAGCACCTGCAGGGACTGCTCGTCGCGGTCGGTAAGGATCCTCAGCCGGTGGGAGCCCTGGGTCAATTCCGCGGTCAGGTCGGTGGGCTGACCGTCCACCTCGGCGGCCAAGGCGGCCTGGGCCAGGCGCGGAGAGATGTCGGCCGCCACGCAAGCGGGTGTGACGGCCTTGTGGTATTTGAGGCTGCTTCCGTCGGGCAGCTCGATCAAGACGGTCATGATCTGGCGGCTCCCTGCCGCTCCGGGGCTCGCCTCGAGTTGCGCCTTGTCGCTGTCGGCAAAAAAGCCGGTACACGAAGGTCCGGAGGACCCACGGCAAGCGCGCGCCCCGGGCTGACCCGGAGGGCCCTTAGCACGTCGTGGTGATCCTCGTCGTCTTCGGCATAGTTCGTGTACCGGCTGACCCGATAAAGGTCACTGCAAACCATAGGGTATCGCCCGGGGCTCGAAAGTCAAATGGAATTTGGCCCCGGCGAAGCGCCATTCCGGCGTCCGCCGGGTGGACCCATCATGCCCAGCGGACGAGGCCCATCTCGCGGGGATCCGGCATGGCCTGATGGCGCGGCAGGACGCGGACGGTATAGCCGGCCAGGCCGCTCTTCCTGCAAGGCATGTCCGCGGCGTACCGCACGCGCCCTTCGGTGTCGGGGTCGCCCTGCGGCTCCATTTGCACGGCCTCGCCGGTGATCAACTGGCCGTCGGGGTCCAACTGCCCGTGGTACAGTTGCACCGACACGTCGCCGGGCGAGACCTTGCCCAGCATCACCGTGGCCTCGACCCGCACCGGCCGGCCGACGCGGGAAACGCCGTCCATGTCGTCGTGAACGAACTCGATCCGCACCTGATTGAACTGCTCGAGGAACCACCGCTTCCATTCGGCCAGGGCCTGGGCCCCGCCCATCTCATCGGCGGTCAGCTTGCGCCAGCGCTCGGAGGCCGGCAGGTAGGACTTCTCGCAGTACTCCCGGACCATTCGGTTGGTGTTGAAGCACGGGGCGAGCTTCCGCATGGCGGCCTTCATCCGCCCGATCCACTGCCGCGGCAGGCCGTCCGGGCCCCGGTTGTAGAACATCGGAACGACTTCCCTCTCCAGGAGATGGTACAGCGCCTGGCTTTCCACGGCGTTCTGGTAGTCCAGGTCCTCGTAGGTCTCGCCGGAGCCGATGGCCCAGCCCACCTCGGGGCTGTAGCCCTCGTCCCACCACCCGTCCAGGATGGAGACGTTCAGCCCGCCGTTGGCGGCGACTTTCATGCCGCTGGTGCCGGAGGCCTCCATCGGCCGCAGCGGCGTATTCAGCCAGACGTCCGCGCCCTGAACCATGTAGCGGGTCAGGTTGATGTCGTAATCTTCGAGGAAGACGATGTTTCTGCGGAACTCCGGACGGCGGGCGATGTGCACGATCTGACGGATGAGTTCCTTGCCGGGGTTGTCCCGCGGGTGGGCCTTTCCGGCAAAGAGGATCTGCACGGGCATCTTGGGGTCGTTCAGCAGCCGACCCAGCCGCTCGATGTCCTGCAGGATCAGGTTGGCCCGCTTGTACGTGGCGAACCTGCGCGAGAAGCCGATGGTGAGGGCTTCGGCGTCGAGGACCTCCTCGGCGGCGGCCAGCTCCGCCTGGCCGGCGCCCCTGCGGGTCAACTGCTCCCTGAGCCGCCGCCGGGCAAACGCCACCAGCCGCTCACGACGCCGCTCGTGCGTCCGCCACAGCTCGGTATCGGGGATCTGGTCGACCGCGTCCCAGACGTGGACGTCGGCGGGCTGTTCCTGCCAGTCCGGGCCAAGATACCGGTCGTACAGCCCCGCCAGGTCGTAGCTGATCCAGCTGCCGGTGTGGATGCCGTTGGTGATGTGGTCGATGGGGATTTCGTGGTCCGGCAAAGAGGGCCAGACGCCCGACCACAGCCTCCGGCTGACCTGCCCGTGCAGCCTGCTGACGCCGTTGCGGCAACTGCTCAGCCGCAGGGCCATCACCGTCAGGGACATCGGCTCCTCGGCGTTGTTGGGGTCCTGGCGACCCAGGCCGAGGAACTCGTTCCGCGACAGCCCGAGTTTTTCCCAGAAATCCTTGAAGTACTTCTCAATCAGCCAGGCCTCGAAGGCGTCGTTGCCGGCCGGGACCGGCGTGTGGGGCGTGAACACATTCGAGGCGATGACCGCCTCGCGGGCGGCCTGGAACGAAACTCCCCGCTCGGCCATGAGCACGCGGATCCGCTCCAGGCTCAGAAAGGCCGAGTGGCCCTCGTTCATGTGAAAGACTTCCGGCTGAATGCCCAGCGCGGCCAGCGCCCGCACGCCGCCGATGCCGAGGATAATCTCCTGGCGGATCCGCATCTCCTGGTCGCCGCCGTAAAGCTGGCCGGTAATCTGCCGGTCCTCGGGGGAGTTCTCCGGCACGTTGGTGTCCAGCAGATACAGGTTCACGCGGCCGACGTGGACCACCCAAATGCGAACCTTGACCGGCCGGCCGGGGAATGCCACCTCCGCCGTCAGCGGCTGGCCGTCCCGGGTGACCGGCTCGACCGGCATGTTGTAAAAGTCATTGCGAGGGAACAGTTCGAGCTGCCAGCCATCGGCGTTGAGCCTTTGCCCGAAATACCCTTGCTGATACAGCAGCCCGATCCCCGCCAGGGGCACGCCCAGGTCGGAGGCGCTCTTGAGATGATCGCCGGCCAGCACGCCCAGCCCGCCGGAGTACATGGGGATACACTCGGTCAGGCCGAATTCGGCGCAGAAGTAACCGATTCTCGGCTTGTCCGCCTCGCCGTAGTTCTGGTTCCACCACGACCCCCTGGCCAGGTAGTCCTGCTGCTCGCCCAGGGCCCGGCGGAACTGGGTGAGAAAACCGGAATCCCTGCTGACCGCCTCCAGCCGTTCCTGGTCGATCTGGCCGAGCATGGCCACGGGGTTGTGACCCGTCTGGTCCCAGCCCTTAGGGTCCAGGCGGCGGAACACCTCGCGGATCTCGCCCCGCCAGGACCATCGAAGGTTGTAGGCCAACTCGACCAGACCGGTCAGGTTCTCGGGCAAGGCCGGCTCGACTCTGAACGAGCGAAGCGGTCTCATACGCCATCCCTATCCTCATCCGGGCAGGCGGGGGCGCGCAGAACCCCTGCGTGCCCTGCACAGCCTTAATCGGCCATTCCGGTCGGAAAGATTACAGGCATTGCGGTACTCGCCCGCCGCTGCGAAGCAACTGGGCCCGCCCCCCGGTCCCGCTTGCCCTCAGGACACGCCATGCTAGAATAATACGCCGTCGAGGTCGAAGCCGATACCAAAAGCCGAAATGTTACCTGCACGTCAGAAAGCTCGCGCGTTGTGCCCCATCAGCTTTCTCGCCGCCTTGGCGGCCGCGGGCGGGCTCGGCTCCTGCAAAAGCGGCGTACCTCGCCCCCAACAGCCGACCACCACCGCGGCCAGCCTGCCCGCCGCCTCACCGGTGAAAGCAGACGCCCTGGAGAAGCTGGACGAGCTTATGCAACAAGGGCTTATGGAAATCCGGCAGCGCCGGCATGGGCCGCTGCTGCGGATCGCCCAGGCCATCGAGCAGCTGGCCTTTCAAGACCCAGACACCGCACAGCGACGGGATGCCCTGGCCGAGACGTTCCGCGGCGAGGCCGCAATCATAAAAGACGCGCTGCACCGCTTTCTATTTGTCGAGTTGCGGCCCCTTCCGGATGCGGAAAGAAAGGAATGGCTGGCCGCAGGCGACCGCGGCGAGGAGGATGCCCTCAGCCGTTCGGCCTGTGCCCTGGCCGAGCATTTCTTCCAGGCCGGCCAGGCCCACCTGCGGGCGACGCCGGCCCTGCGATCCGGCAGCGCCGACCCGGCCACCCAACTGCCGGTCCGCTACGCCGGGCCGACCGACTCGCCCTGGAAGCGCCAGTTCGATGAGGCATTCAATGCCCGCATGCGTGCCCTGGCCCTGGCCGGCCGGTCGCACCAGTAGGCAGAGGCGCGGAGGCATGGCAGGGGAGCCAATCCGTCGCGGCCTGTCGCGCAGCCGACAAACACGTCGGATGGAAAGCCATTTGGATCAATCCCTGCCGGGGCCGTGACGCAATCAAACTGTAGCAAGGAACTGCCGATAAAGTAGTTGGCTCGGATTTCCCTTGCGGTATGGCCCGAGAACGGGTACTAATCCGGCCCGGCCGTGGCCGACATCGAGTAATAGGTCCATGAGGACGCAGAACCTGATCTGGAGAGCGACATGAGTGATACCAAGATTTTCCTGCAAGAAAAGGACATTCCGCGGCAGTGGTACAACCTGGCCGCCGACCTGCCCACACCGCTGCTTCCCCCGCTGGGTCCGGGCGGGAAGCCGGTCACGCCCGACATGCTGGCGCCGGTTTTCCCGATGAACCTGATCGAGCTGGAAGTCAGCACGGAGCGGTGGATCGACATCCCCGAGGAGATCCTGCAACTGCTGTATCTGTGGCGCCCGACCCCGCTGTACAGGGCCCACCGGCTGGAGGAGTTCCTGGGGACGCCGGCCCGGATTTACTACAAGAACGAGGGCGTCTCCCCGCCGGGCAGCCACAAGCCCAATACCGCCATCCCCCAGGCCTGGTACAACAAGCAGTTCGGCATCCAGCGGATGACCACCGAGACCGGGGCGGGCCAGTGGGGCAGCGCCCTGGCCTTCGCCTGTGGCCTGCTGGGCCTGGAATGCAAGGTGTTCATGGTCCGCATCAGCTACGACCAGAAGCCCTACCGGCGGCTCATGATGGAGACCTGGGGCGCCACGTGCACTCCCAGCCCGTCGGAAGAGACCCAGGCCGGCAAGCAGATCCTGGCCAAGAACCCCGACACGCCCGGGTCGCTGGGGATCGCCATCAGCGAGGCCATCGAGGCGGCCGTGACCGACCAGAGCGGCAAGACCCGCTACAGCCTCGGCAGCGTCCTCAACCACGTGCTGCTGCACCAAAGCATCATCGGCCTGGAGGCCAAGAAGCAGTTGAAGAAGGCCGGCGAAAAGAAGGTGGACGTGGTCATCGGCTGCGCCGGCGGCGGGTCGAACTTCGCGGGGACGGCGTTTCCGTTCGTGGCCGACAAGATCGCCGGGGCCAAGATCGACATCATCCCGGTGGAGCCGACCTCCTGCCCCACCATGACGCGGGCGCCGTTCGCCTACGACCACGGCGACACCGCCGAGATGACCCCGCTGCTGCCCATGCACACGCTGGGGCACAGCTTCGTTCCGCCGCCGATCCACGCCGGCGGGCTGCGGTATCACGGCATGGCCCCGCTGGTCAGCCAGGCCATCGTCGAGGGCCTGCTGGCGCCGCGGGCGTACGGCCAGTTGACCTGCTACGAAGCCGCCATCACCTGGGCCAAAACCGAAGGGTTCATCTCCGCCCCCGAGACCTCCCATGCCATCGCCGCCGTCATCGACGAGGCGAAAAAGGCCAAGCAAGAGGGCAAGGAGAAGGTGATCCTGTTCAACTGGTCCGGGCACGGGCTGATGGACCTGACCGGCTACGAGAGTTACCTGCGCGGCAAGCTGGTCGACTACCCGCTTCCGGAAAAGGAAATGGCCAACAGCCTGACGGCCATCAAGGGCCTGCCCAAGGCGGAAGCCCGCAAGAGCGGAAAGTGGTGACCCCGCCCGCTTCGCTGTGGTAGAATACAGGCGTCCTTCCGTGGGGAAGGACGCCTGATTCTTCGGGCCGAATCCGTGGACCAGGAGATTACCAGTCAGGACTACCGCAGGCGCCGCTGCCCCATGCTGGGGCACGACGTCGGCTTCGGCTATTGCCGGGCGCCGGGCAGGCCCCTGCCCTGCGGAAAGGTCTTCGATTGCTGGTTTGAGACCTTCGACGTGCAGGCCTTCATCCGGAAGCACTTCAGCGAGCACGAGGTCCAGGAGATACTGGCCCCCCGCCAGGAAAAGCTCACCTCGCTGGTTGAGCTCATCGAAAAGGCCAGGAAGGCCAACGAGTCGAAGCCGTAGCAGCCGCCCCGGCGGGTGGCCATGGGATGTCGAAGACGTAAGCCAAGCGAAAGAAGGCCGATCTCTCGACGAGCTGCGCGGCCGGCCGCGCGGCGAGCCCACTTCAACTCTGCACCGCATTGCCCGGGGGTACGCGGCTACAAGAGCTCGGCGGCGTAGCCGTCAGGGTCGAGCTGACGGACCCGCGGGTCGAGGGCGGCGGCCTCTTCGCGCAGCGGCTCGATCCTCTCGGCGAGATACCGCCGGATCCAGATGGGCTCGACCAGCCCTTGGTAGGCCCGCGCTTGAGGGACGACACCAGGTGGCTGCCGGCGCGGCGGCGGGCGTCCAGTGTGCACATGACCGTCTGCTCGCGCAGCACGGCCAGGTGCCGCCAGCCGGCCTCCCGGGCGCGGGCGAGCTGCTGCATGGCGGCCCGGCAGGCTTCGAAGGGCTGCTTCTCGCCGAGCTCCGCCAGCGCCTCGACGCACGCAGGCAGCCCCCCGGCCGGTGGGCGGCCGTCGTGAAGGATCGCCGCCACATTCACCAGCGAATCCAGCGCGGCATCGATGGTTTCGCAATGCACGTTATGCGTGCTGTACCGGCTCCAGGCGGTGGCGAAGACCCCCTTCATGCCGTATCGCGCCGCCACCTCCGCCCAGCCCAGGGCGTTGACCCGGTGCACCTCCTGATCGGTCAGGTCGGCGTTGTGCCCGCTGGCGCCCTTGTAGGCCGTCCCGCCCCACATGGGCACGCCCTGGGCCTGGAACCGCTCGATCACCCTGATGGAATGGTGGCCCGTGGTGGTGTCGGGATGCCCCCTGTAGCCCCAGACGCACAGGTCGGCCTTCCCCGCCAGTTGCTTCAGCGACTGGGCGTCCCAGTGCTGCATCATGTCGTGCCACAGGATCGGGCGGACGCGGCGGGCGTTCAGCGAATCGAGGATCGGCCCAACGTGGTGCAGGTACAGCGCCCCCTTGCCGTGCTTTTCGACGTAGGCCTTCGTGTCCGGATGCGTGCCGAAGCTCCAGGCCTCATCGCCGCCCAGATGAAAATGCTTCAGCCCCGGCGAGAGGGCCAGGACGTCGTCCACCATCTTCAAGACCAGCTCCCTGGCCCCCTCGGCCAGCGGGTTCAGCACGTCCGCCCGATGCGGCACCTCGCGCAGGCGCTCGTAGCCGGGCACGCTTAACGGCGTCTCCATGTGCCCCAGGCACTGGACGAGCGGGATCACCTCGATGCCCAGCCTCTCGGCCGCGGCGTGGAACCGCCCCACGTCCTCGGGCGTGTACGCCGTCTCGCAGCGGAAGCGCTCGTCCACCGTCCAGGGGAACGTGTCCTCCCATTCCAGCAGCACCGCGTTGTAGCGCAGCGCCGCGAACAGCTCCAGCAGGCTCATCAGCCGCCCGGCGGTCGGCGGCGTGCCCTTCAGGTCCAGGTGCACGCCGCGGATCGCCACGACCGGCTTGCCGGCGGTGAAAAGCTCTTTCAGGGACATCGGCTGTCCTTTCAATCCCGGGTCGCAGACAGAAGCTACCGCCGGAACCGGGCCCTGGCAATACTCCGCGGGAAGCCCCCGAGCCGCGAACCCGATATCAGGGCGCCTCGGTCCGGCCGCGGGCGGGGGCCGCCAGTCGGATCCATCTCGGCGGCCTGTGAGAAGGCGCCGCCCGCGCAAAGAGCGGCGGGCCGACCCGCAGGCCGGCCCGCCGAATGGCACCTTCACAAGTGCTCGCGGGCGCTACCAGGTGAAGACGATCTCGTACCGGAACATGCCGGCGACCTCGTTCCTGACGTCGGAGTAGTAGTCGCCCGGGAAGAACAGCTCCGCCAGCACGTGCCCGGCGATGTGCTTATTGAACTTGTACTTCAGCAAGCCGGTGAGAAGCTGCCCCTTGAAGCAGCCGTGGTCGGTGAAGAAAGGCCTGTCCCTGAAGGTGTTCTTGTCGGCGAACAGCAGGTGGTAGTCCGCGCACAGCTCCAGCTTCTCGTGGGGGGTGCAGCTCCAGCCGACGCCGACGCGGTGGAGGTTGGTCTGCTCGCCGGGGCGGTTCTCCAGAGCCACCGTGTAGGCCAGCAGCTCGCTCCACTGCGGCCAGCGTCCCCAGAGAGGGTCGAACTGGCTGTCGCTGCCGCTGTCCGGGTCGTTTTCGCCGGAGAGGTACTCGTAGCCGACGCGGAAGTTGTTGTTCCAATTGTCCCTGAGGAAGTAGCTGACCTGGCTGTTGAAGCCGAAGGCGCACAGGTCCCGGCCGTTCTTGTCCCCGAACTCCTGGGCGAACTCGGCCCGATACTTCCAGTGCTCGCCGACGTCCCCGGCCACGCGGGCGCCGAAGGTGAAGATGTCGGCATTCGTGCCCACCTGCCAGGGGGCGAGCGGGCCGATGTCCCCCGGCTCACTGCCCAGGTCCTGCTCGTCGTGCTTGTAGATGAAGTAGCCGTCGATCTGGGTTCTGTCCAGGGACTTGTTGGTGACGTACACGATGACGCCCTGCTCGTCCTGCTCGATGTTGTGGAAGTCCTTGTCGCAGAAGGGCGGCAGGCGCTGGTCGCTGTCGGCCTGCTGGCAGATGTAGATCAAGTCGACCGTGGTGTTGATGTCCTTCAGGTCCAGCGTGCCCCGGATGGCGTCGAAGAAGATGGTTCGCGAGCCGTCCAGCGGCGTGCCGTCCAGCACCAGCCAGCCGTTGCCGAAGATGATGTCCTGCCGGCCGGCCTTGACCGTCACGGGCAAGCCGAAAATGTTCTTCCATTCGATGTTGAACTGGTCGGCGATGGCCTCGTTCACGGTCCATTCGTCGATGATCCGCGCGTTTCGCGCGTTCAGCGTCCGCGAGGGCTGACAGAAGTGCCTCGGCTCCCAGACGAGTCGGGCGTTGAAGCTGAGGTTCTCCACCGGCGTGACCGTGGTCCAGATCCGGAACCGGTACCGCTGGAAGTGGCGGTCCTCCCGGTCCAGCAGCAGGTTGGGGGTGAAGATTTCCCTCAGGCGGGCATCCGCGCCCCACGTCAGCCACGGCACCGGCTGCTTGGTCTTCTGGATGAAATCCTCGACGGGATCCGCCGCCGGCTCCGTCGCCTGGGCCAGCGCCGCAGACCAGCTCCCGCCGACGACCGCGGCCGCCAGCGCCATGCTGAGCAGCCCCATCCATGTTCTTGCCTTCATAAGTTTTGTCTCCTTCTCCGGGACCCTTTATTTCGGGGCCAATGCCTTGTTATGAGGCCATCCGCCAAGCTCAGGACGTCTTGGCTTGGGACGGAAAACACCTAGCCAACTGCTCCTCCGACGGGCGCCGAGTCAGCAGGCTCACTACGATCGCCACGCGAAAAGACAGCGGCAGCGCCACCACGATGGGGTCCACCACGTGCCAATTGGGGCTGATCGGCGTGGCCAGGGGCATGGTCAGGGAGCGCTTGTTGAACAGGGCCTGGCAAAGGCCCAGGGCGCGGGCCTCCTGGTCCTTGACGAACAGCAGCCAGAAGGCGGTCACGACAAAGCCCACCACCATGGAGGCGATGGCCCCGGCCTTGGTGGTGCGCTTGAAGAACAGCCCGCCGATGAAGGTCGGCAGGAAGGCCGAGGCGCACAGCCCGAAGAAGATCGACGTGGCCCGGGCAATGATGTAGCCGCCGCGGGCGTACCCGCTGATCAGCACGGCGATCACGATGCCGATGATGATCCCGATGCGCGTCACGGCCACGCCCCGGCCGTGCCGCCCGGTGACCTGCTCGTAGACGTCCCGGCCGATGCTGGTGCCCAGGGCGTGGAACTGGCTGGACAGGGTGCTCATGGCCGCCGCCAGCAGCGTCAGCAGGAAAAGCAGGCCGAACCATCTCGGCATCGCCGAGGTGATGAACATCGGGATGATGCTATCGCCGTTGAACTCCCACTTGCCTTCCTTCTCCACCACCGCCCGCGTGTAGGCCGTAGCCCTCGGGTGGACGACGACCTGCTGGCCGATCCTGGAGGCGACGTCCTCGCCCTCCCCCAGGCCCTCGATGCTGGCGGCAGGCATGATCGCCGCCGCTCCGCCATAGCCCTTGTACACCAGGTGCGTGTCGGCCTCCCCGCTGCCGGTGGTGTCCAGGTGCATCAGCACGCAGGGGACGGACTTCTCGTCCGGGCCGATGGCCGGGTTGGCCAGCGTGCCGTCCTTATTGAGGTTCAGCCCCCGCTCTTTCTTGGCGATGACCCAGTCCCACTCGGCCGGCTTCTTGCCCACGCCGCTGAGGCTGATGAGCCTGCCCCTGACGGTCTCGTGCTGCTTGAAGTACACGTTGCTCAGTGCCCCGACGGTAAACGCCACGCCCGTCATGGTCAGGATGAAGATGCCGCCCACCAGCACCGCCCGGTTCAGCTCGCGCTTGGACTTGACGGTCATGAACCGCACGGCCAACTGCGGCTGGGCAAGCACGCCAATGCCCACGCCCAGGGTGATGGTGCTGACCACGATCCACCACAGGTCGTACCCGGTGGGATTCGGCTGCTTGCCTGGGACGAGCTTCTCGCCCCAGCCGAACTCCGGCATGGAGGTCCACCCCCGGAAGCCGATCCCGCCGAAGAGGTTGGGGGCCTCCCCCGCCTTGGCCAATCCGTCGTGGGCCGGACCCACCCCGCCCAGAATCGCGTACGTGCCGATCAGCAGGATCACCATGCCCACGAACATGATCGAGCCTTGCAGGGCATCCGTGTACATGACGCCCTTCAAACCGCCGATGACGACGTAGACGGCCACGATCACGGAGAACACAAACAGCGCCACCTCGTAACCAATGTGGAAGTTGGTCGAAATGAACTCGCACCCCCCGATCAGCACGGCGGCGGCGTACAGGGGCATGAACAGGAAGATCACCAGACCGCAGAAGACCTGGACGAACTTGCTTTCGAAGCGTTTCCCCAGAAGCTCCGGGAAGGTATGGGCATCGAGGCGATGACCCATGTGACGGGTGGGTCCGGCCAGAAAGACGAAGGCGATGAAGATGCCCACGAAGATGTTCAGAAACGTCAGCCACAGCAGGCTCATCCCGAACATGCCGGCCACCCCGCCGAAGCCCACGATGGCGCTGGTGGAGATAAACGTCGCCCCGTAACTCATGGCCATCACGAACGGGTGGATTCTCCGCCCCGCGATCATGTAGTCGGTGGCCGTCTTGGTCCGTCGATACCCCAGCCAGCCCAGATAGCCCACCACCAACAGGTAAACCACGACAATGGTGATCTCCGGGGCACCAACCGCTCTTGCCAGCATAAAGGTGTCTCCTTATTCACGGGAGAAGAAGGGACGCACGAGGCAGATCGGTCAACGGACCTTGAAAAAGTCCTAGAGCTCCTCTTCGACCTTCTTCTCCTCGGCGGCCCACCGCCGGTCATCCGGTTCAATGGCTTCCTCGCCACGGTTCCAGGTGACCAGGCCGTAGACCACGCACAGAAGGCTGCTGAGGATGCACAACAGGTATGCCAGCCAGACGTAAATGTCCTTTATCCCGAGCATCCACCGCATACGCCGAGATTCCTTTCTCTGCGGGGTCGGCACAAGAAGTGCTCGGCCCCGAGGCACGTTGTGATATGTTGGGCGCGGTTATTAAACGAATCTTCGTCAATTGTACAGTAATTTCTGGAGGAAAATTTGCCTGCCGCTTACCGCAAGTTCAGGGCCTAAAGGCCCTACCTGCAACGGGGCCGAGCCCACCGCACGGGCTGCAAGAGGCCCTGCCATGGTGCCCGATTCGCGCCCGAGGATGCCCGGCGTGGCCTGCGCGGGCCCGGCCGGCCGAAGCAAAGGCCGCGGCAGCGGCGAGGTTTCGACAGCCCGAAGCGTAGCACGCGGCTGTGGCGGGATCATTCCTCCTGGACGTGCCTCCAGGACATCAGGAACGAGATTCTCTCGTAAGTCTCTTTCGGCAAAGCCTTTTTGAGGATTCTTCGGGCCTCGGCCAGATTCGTCCGCCGGGTGAGGTGGGTGATGATGATCCGCTGGTTTTCGGTCCCTTCCAGGACTTCCGGCAGGTCGGCGACGTGGAGGTGTCGGCCGGCGCGGGCCCGGCCGACATGCTCGGGGTCGAAGAAGGTGCACTCGATCAAGAGGGTCTTGGCGCCCCGGACGTAGGGCAGATCGGAGTAATTGGCCTTGGCCGTGTCGCCCAGGTAGGCCACCAGCGGCAGCTCCACCCGCCGGGTAATCTCCACGCCCCGTTTTTTCAGCGCCACCAGTTGCGGGCCGGTCCGGTCGGCGAACTCTTCCTTGAGCTTGTGGCGGACCTCGATTACGGAAAAGCCCAGGGAATTGCCCAGGTGCTGCGTCGAGAAGGCCCGGGCCAGCAGCGACCGGCGAATCTCATAATCCTCCCCGTGGGCCATCCCGACAAACCGGTGCGGCGAGGAATGGCCCTCGACGCCGGCCACGGCCTCCATGAGGCGCTCGAGCGGCTCGACGAGTGACCTGGCCGCCAGCACCACGCCGTCGGCGATGCCCTGGAAGTCGCGCTGGGAGAAGTAGTAGGCCACCCCGGCGGCGTGATCCATGTGGCCGTGGCTCAGCAGCACGTGGTTGATCGGCAGCGCCTCCCGCGGGCACTTGCCGATGTCAAAGACAACGTCCAGCTCCGGTACGATGACGACCGACTCCTCGCCGGCCACGCTGTATCCCGCCAGCGTAAGGTCGTCCACCTTCACCAGGCTGAGTTGATAGGTCCGTGTTCTCACGAGCGGGTCATCGTAAGTCAGGGCGGCGGTCAGGTCAAGCCGGGCGGGCCGGAAGCTTCCTGAAACACGTGGCCGGCGCATGCGTTACAATGGTAGCGAAGGAGGCGCGAACGGAAAAATGTCCGCGACGGCAAGACCAAGCGTATGGGCGGTGCTGGCGGTGCTGACCTTTGTGGCCGTGGCGGCGGGCGAAACCGTGTACCTCCGCGACGGCCGGACCCTCGTGGGCAAGGTCACGAGGCAGAAGGGCAAGGTCCGCATCGAGATGTCCTATGGGACCGTGGTCGTCAATGAATCCGACGTGACCTACATCGGCCAGGGCCAGCCAGAGACCCAGCCGGCCGTCTCGGCTGCGGTGGATGATTACCGTCCGGCGGCCGCCCAGGTTCGCCCGGTCGTCCAGTGGGACCAGAGTCAGGCCACGCTCCCGGAACCCATACTGTTCATGACGGCCCGGCGGGTCGAGCTGCTGCCGGAGACCCTCACTCACGGCGGCCAGCAGGAACTCCAGCAGTGGCGAGCGGCCGTCCACGACCGCCAGCGCAAGATCAGCGGGCAGTGGGTCGCACGGGATCAGCAGGACCGCCGCCGCGCCGCATTCCAGGAAAAGCTCCAGCAGGCCAACGAGAAGGCCCGCCAGGCGGCCCGCCTGTACGACAGGACCCCTGCGGACAAGGCCCGAAAGCGGCGGCTGGAGGCCGAGGCGCAGGAGGAGCTGCTGGCGGCCGCCCAGCTCTGGCCGGACACCGTGATCCGGCTGTTCTTCCTGGCCACGCTGGACCTCCGGTCCAAGGAATACGCTCAGGCCGAAGGCAGATTCCGCTGGTGCGTTGAGGCGGAGCCGCTGGTGGCCGCCTTCCGCCAGGGCCGCGGACTGGCCTTGGTGGGACTCAAGCAGCACCTCCAGGCCCTGGAAGAGTTCATCCTCTGCCTGAAACTCCGCGACGATACCTACCAGACGCTCAAGCTGCTGGAGGACGCGATGAAAGAGACGCCCGGCAGCCTGATCAAGCACCCCACCTACGGGCAAGCCAAGGAGCTGCTGGACCGCTACGAAAAGCCGAAATACCCTTACCGTTCCTACGGCCGGGACATCTCCTGGCTGATGCCCGGCAAGCCCTGGACCACCCGCGACGACACGCTCTTCGCGCCGCCGTACGACCGTATCGTCGCCAAGCAGGCCCTGGCCGTGCCCGTGTCGGAAAACGGCGTGCTGCTGGTGGACAGCAACGCCATCTCCGGGGCATACCTGATGTACGTCGAGGTGGCCCCCGACCAGTTCGCTCGCGCCGACACGCCGCGGTACGTATCGTACAGCGCGCGAGCCAGGGACCAGGACGTTCCGGTCACGGCCATCGCCGTACGGGGCGTCACGTTCACGCCGGTGGACGTGGAAAAGCCCGCCCCGCTGAAGGCCCAGCAGAAGCTGACGATTCGGGCGGCCAACGTCTACCGCCAGATGGGCACGGAAATCCGCACCGGCGAGACCACGGTCGTCTCCGTCGACGGGGACGCGGTGCAGTTGGAGTCGGCCTTGCTTCCGGGCGAGGCCGTGGGCGCTGCGTTCGCAGACGGCAGATTCGCGGGGTTCCTCACGGCCCGGGACAAGCCGGAGGCGGAAGGCTGCGGCCAGAGCGTCTTCGTCAAGCCGGCAGACGTGACCGCCTGGATGGCGCGGATGAAGAGGTACCTGACGGGCCCGCCGAGCTACCGCTCGTCCACGGCACCGGTCCTGAAAGAAGACGCCCGCAAGCTCACGGCGACCGGAAACGTCTTCCTCGTTCACATCCTCCACGGCGAGAAGCCGCCCCCAAAACTCGTAAAATAGCTTGACGCCCAACATCTGGCGGTATAGCTTTCCGCGAGCCCCTACATCTTTGAAAATCGCCCTTTATGAGGGGCCAAGGGAGCTTCCCGGGCCCAAGTGCCGGGAGCCCGGGTGAGAGAGCGCCGCCATGCAGTGTCCATATTGCGGCCAGGATAACGACAAAGTCATTGATTCCCGCAGCAGCAACGGCGGGCGAGCCGTGCGGCGGCGGCGCCAGTGCCGTCATTGCCGCCGACGCTTCACCACCTATGAGCGGGCTGAAGAGTCCCCCCGCATCACCGTCATCAAGAGGGACGGCTCCCGGATGCCGTACGACCGCCAGAAGGTCCTGGCCGGGCTCCAGAGCGCCTGCTACAAACGCCCGGTCAGCCAGGAGCAATTGCGCCGGATCGTGGAAGCGGTCGAGGAGGACGTCTTCGGCACGTTCGAGAAGGAGGTACCGTCCCAGTACATCGGCGACGCGGTCAGCAACCAGCTTCGGCGGACGGACAAGGTGGCGTACGTCCGCTTTGCCAGCGTGTACCGCAAGTTCCAGGACGTGGGGGAGCTGATCGAGGAGGCCCAGGGGGTCCGCGACATGCCCGCGGAGACCCCCGGACAGGGAGAGCTTTTCGAGAAGGAAGGTTAGAGCGCAGCCGTCGGGTCGCAGGAATAAGGAGATTCCGGCCCTGATCCCATCAAGGATGGTCTTCGTGCTCAAGCACGACGGGACGTTTGAGCCGTTCGATCGGCAGAAGCTTCGCGCGTGCCTGCTGCGGGTGCTGCCCGCGCCCCGGGAGGATTTCCACTTTGCCGAGGCCCTTTCCATCGCGATCCGATGTTACCTGAGGGGGCGCCGAATCCGGTGCCTGAGCAGCGCGGCGGTCCTGGAGATGGCCCTGACGGTGCTGAGGGCGGTGGGCCTGACCGGGGCGGCGGCGGAGCTGGAAAGCCAGCACGCGGCCCGGCTGCAAGGCCGCAGCCGGTTGACCATTCACCACAATGACGGACGGCGAACGGCCTGGTCAAAGGAGTGGCTCGCCCGGCAGGCGGCGAGCCGGTGGGGCCTGGGGCGGCCGGCGGCCAGAATCCTCGCCGGCCAGATCGAGCGGGAGCTCATCCGCCAAGATGTTCGGGACGTCGGCCGCGCTGAACTGATGCAGATGCTGGCTGTCAACGCCGCCGCCTACGGCCTGGCCGGTCCGGGCCAGCGCCAAGCCATAAGCCGCTCCCGCTGATGCCGCCGTTCTCCCCCGCGGCAGCCCTGCTCACGAACTCACCCTCGTCCCGCCAAGCCGCAGCCGGCCGCGCGGCCGCCGGCGACGCTCCGCATGCGATTTTCGTGTTGACGCGTCGCTTCAAAACTGATTAGTTTCTATCGGCAACCAATGGTCACCACCGGGGCCAGGACAATCCGGTTGCCACGCTTCCCAGGGAGACTCGGCCATGGACAAGATCATCGCTGACGGTATAACGTTCGACGACGTGCTGCTGGTTCCGGCGCGCTCGGCCGCCGTGCCACGCGACGTCGACACCTCCACTCGGCTGACGGCGAACATACGGCTGAACATCCCGCTGCTTTCGGCGCCCATGGACACGGTCACCGAGGCGGCGTTGGCCAGCGCCCTGGCCCAGGAGGGCGGCGTTGGAATCATCCACAAGAACATGACGCCCGAGGCCCAGGCCCGCGAGGTGGAAAAGGTCAAGCGCAGCGAAAACGCCATCATCGTTGACCCGGTCACGCTGCCGCCGGAGGCCTCCAGCGCGACCGCCCGCCAGAAGATGGCCGAGCACGGGGTCTCGGGTTTCCCCATCGTGGCCCAGGACGGCCGGGTCGTCGGCATCCTGACCCGGCGCGACATGAAGTTCCTCACCGAAGACCGCCCCATCCGCGAGGTCATGACCGCCACCAACCTCGTCACCGCCCCGCCGGAAACCACCCTCGACCAGGCCGAGCGCATCCTCAACCGGCACAAAGTGGAAAAGCTGCTGCTGGTGGACGCTTCCGGCAAGCTGGCCGGCCTGATCACCATGCGCGACATCGAGAGGCTGCGCCAGTTCCCGCGCAGCTGCAAGGACGCCCGCGGCAGGCTGCGGGTGGGGGCGGCCGTCGGCGTGCACGAGTACGAACGCATCGACATGCTGATCCGGGCCGGCGCGGACGTCATCGTGGTGGACACCGCCCACGGGCACAGCGACAACGTCATTCAGACGGTCGAGAAGATCAAAGCCCAGCACAAGATTGATGTGATCGCGGGCAACGTGGCCACCGCCGCGGGCACGCGGGACCTGCTGGCTGCCGGCGCCGACGCGGTCAAGGTCGGGATCGGGCCGGGGTCGATCTGCACCACGCGCGTCGTCTCCGGCGTGGGCGTGCCGCAGATCTCGGCCGTGTACGACTGTGCCCGCGAAGCCGACAGGAAAAACGTTCCCATCATCGCCGACGGCGGCATCCGCCACAGCGGCGACATCACCAAGGCCATCGCCGCCGGCGCCTCGGCCGTGATGATGGGCAGCCTCTTCGCCGGGCTGGACGAAAGCCCCGGCGAGACGGTCATCTTCAAGGGCCGGCGCTTCAAGGTGTACCGCGGCATGGGCTCGCTGGGGGCCATGGTGGCCGGCTCTTCGGAACGCTACGCCCAGGGCGGCCAGACCAGCCCCGAAAAGCTCGTGCCCGAAGGCGTCGAGGGGCGGGTGCCCTACCGCGGCACGCTGGGGGAATTCGTCTACCAGCTCGTCGGCGGGCTGCGCGGCGGCATGGGATACTGCGGGGCGCAGAACATCGAGCAGCTGCGGACCCGGGCCGCCTTCATCCGCGTCAGCCATGCCTCGCTCATCGAAAGCCACCCCCACGACATCACCATCACCCACGAGGCCCCCAACTACTCCATCCGCCCGCAAGAGGAGGAATAAAACCGGACCGCCGCGGAAACTCACGTTGCAGAATTCACACGGAAAAGGTAGGGTGAGCCCGGCTCGTCAATGTAGGGAGACAGCATGATGAGGCAAACGACACGGCTACGCTGGATTCTGCTGGCCGGCGCGCTGGGGGCCGCCGGATGCAATATGGAGCAGTACCGCTCTCAGCCCCTGGGACAGGTGCCGTACCCCGAGGCCTTCCAGGCCGCCCGCACCGTTTTCTCGCAGTACTTCCCGGTGGCCTCGGCCGATCCACAAACAGGCAAGATCATCGGCCGGCCGAAGCTGGTCGAGGCCGCCCCGGACCGGCTGCTGGGCGTCACGCCGGCCCGGCAGGTCGCCAAGATGCGGATCCGCGAGAAAAAGGGCGGCCAGGTGTTCGCTGAAGTTCGGGTGGACGTTCAGCGACAGGACGTCGAGGCCTTCGGCGCCATGCGGCCCGTCACCGTGGACAACGAGCTGCCCAGCCGGACCCCGGCCCAGGATGTCGCCCCGATCTCTGCCGAGCAGAACCAGGCCTGGCAGACGACCGGCCGAGACGCGGCGAAGGAACGCGACATCCTAATGGACCTGCTGCGGCGGGTATCAGAGAAAAGCTAGCAGTCCAGGCCGCATTCTCCGACCGGATTCCCGGCGGAGGGCGGCGATCCGGGCCGGCCCGCATGCCTACCGCAGGTGGGCAGGCCTCATCGGGTCGGCGGAAGCCTCGCCGCCGGCCGCGGTGCCGACCGCCGGGCTCGGCCCCCTGCGAGCATCCCGCCCAATCAATCCTTGCGGCCGTTCCCGCTCGTGGTAACTGTGCCAGCGTGCGTGGTCACCGGATCGAGGCACGACCCGTTGGGCCGCGAGCCCTGTCCCAAGCCCCATAAGTTGCGGTCTGGAAAGGGTCGCACAATCGTTGGGACAGTTGCCGCTCGCGAAAACCCTTGACAGCCGGCCACTTCGCGGTAGAATACATGCAAGCCTGGAGGGCGCCAAATCGCCAGGAGGTAAGCTCTGCTCAATGGCTCACGGGGGGCGGTGTGCGCTGAGGGCTCGCCGATGTGCAGCGGGCGGACAAGCGCCGTGACAGCGAGCTTCTGACATGAGCAGAGCAGCCATATCCGATGGGCGGCGATTCGACGCCTGAAAGGAGAGCACAGATGAGATCCAAGAGCCTGCTAATCGGCAGCGCGGTTGCGCTCGGGGCGCTGTGGCTTTGCGCCCCAGCCATTGGCGACGTACCGGAGGCCTTCGACTATCACTATCAGTGGACCCCCGCCGGCGAGTGGTTCATGATCCGTGACGACTACGGCCTCGGGCCGCCGGTGCCGAGCAGCGACGGCTTCGAGGCCCCCAATCGCGAGGTGCTGGGCTACGTTAAGGCCGTGGCCCTGGAGGTGGAGTGGGTTGAAGGGCACACGCCGGGGGTCCCGCCGACGATGACCCTCACCTGCCCGGACCCGGGGGCTGAGATCATGGCCTCGCCGGCGTACCCCACGGACAACGGCATGGGGTACACCTACCGTTGGGCCGTCGACCCCCAGCCCAGCGGCGAGGCGGTCTGGTACCCGGGGCTGGGCGAGTTCCACCTGTCCGAGGTGGCCGCGATGGACTTCGCGACCATCTGCGTCCCGGGCCAGCAGACCTACAACATCCAGAAGCCGGTCAACAAGTACGGCAATCTCGACCAGCACGACATCCCCAACATCGGTGGCTGCGCCTGCGGACCGACGGCCGCCACCAACTCGCTGGCCTACCTCCAGAACGCCTACGGCGGCCACTACGACACCTTGCTGGTGCCCACCCAGGGCCAGGACCTGGACGGGGATGGGGACGTGGACTCCTACGACGACCTGATCGCCGTGGCCCAGACCCTGGGCGACGCCAACCACATGAACTGCAAGTGCCCCGGCGGGACGTACTGGGACATGTTCATCTACGGCAAGCAGAAGTACATGGAGGAGGTCGCCCCGAACAAGACGGTGTACGCCGCCCAGTCCAGTTACCTCTGGGGCCTGCCGGGCGGACGGCCGGGGCCGGACGACTACCCGCCGGCCGAGGCGCTGCCCGACTGGCTGGAGCAGAACAGGGCCCCCACGTGGCAGTTCATCTACGACAACCTGGTGGCCTGCGAGGACGTGGAGGTCCTCATCGAGGGCGAGAGCTTCGGTCACTACCTCACCGTCACCAGTTTCAGTTGGTTCGACGCCGACAACGATCGCGTGGTGGACTTCGCGGAAGGGGCGACGATTGACTACATCGACCCCTGCACCGGCACCAACCGGAACTCGCCGATCTGGCAGAACAGCTACGAGGACCCGCTGGACCTGAAGTATTTCTTCGAGGAAGGCGGTTACACGGTGGCGCAGATCACCATGGCGATGAAGGAGAGCATCCCCGAGCCGGCCACGCTGGCCTTGCTGGCCCTGGCCGGGGGGCTGCTGCTGATCCGCCGCCGGAAGTAGCCGTGCAAGATGAAACTCAGCCGCTGGCGGCTGACTTTTCGGAAAAATCGGTAGCTTGCAGGCGATAAGCTCGGGTTTTGTTAGGAGGCTCTAGATGAGTGCGACAAGAATCCTTCAGTGGGCGACGTGCGCGGCGGCGCTGTGCGTGTTCGCGTCGGCCGGGGCGGCGGACAAGGTCATGATCAACGTGCCGGACTGGAACCAGCCCGACAACTACGCCGCAGCCACCCCGGGGTTGAACGTGGGCGACTGCCCCCAGTGGTGCAGTCCCACGGCGGCGGCGGACCTGATGGGCTACTGGGATGACGTGAAGGGTTGCGCGGGGCTGACGGATGGACAGCCTCCCTCAGCCTTCCCCAATCCGGCAAACCAGGTCCCGTGCTGGCAGCAGAACCTCTGGCACGACGGCACGGTCGAGCTGGGATGGTTCATGAATACGGGGCTCTGGCAGGGCATGGGGCCCCCGCCGATGTTCCCGCCAAAGGCCGGCGTGACGGGCCTGGGCGCCATCGGCCCGGGCGCGGTGGCCTATGCCATCGGAGCCTGGAATGATCCGAACGGTGCGGTCAAGGTCGCCTTCCCCAACGCCAACAACAGCCTGGACAACGCCTTCAACGCCCAGATGTGGGCCAACTACAAGGCCGACATTGACGCCAACAAGCCGGTGCTTGTCTCGTTCGAGTATTGGCTCGACGTCAGCGACCCAGGCGCCATGGGCACCAAGATCGTGGACGGCCAGGTGGTCGAGATCTGGCCACTCAACCCCTTGGGCACCGGGCACACGGTCTGCGGCGTGGGCTACGTGGACCCGACCCCGAACCAGTGGATCGGCGACGAGGAGATGGTCGTCCAGGACAACTGGTCCGCGACCGGGCAGTATGTGCTGGCCCCGATCTGGGCTCAGGTCGGGTGGTGGCAGCAGAATGACTACATCTTCGTTCCCGAGCCGATGACGCTGGGGCTGCTGCTGGCAGGCGGAATGGTCCTGATCCGTCGGAGGAAGTAGCAATCGAGAAGCTGCAAACGGCAGACGCGTTACCAAGCGTTTGCTGGAGAGGCAAGATTCAGAAGCGCCGAACGGCAAGCCAGGCGGCTTGCCGTTTGGCGCTTTTTGTATTTCGCGGAACCGGCGGCGGCCGCCACGGCGCCGGCCCGGGGGATCACTCCACGGTGACGGACTTGGCGAGGTTGCGCGGCTTGTCCACGTTGCAGCCGCGGGCCACCGCCGCGTGATAGGCCAGCAGCTGAAGCGGCAGCACCGTCAGCAGCGGCTGCAGCGGCACCGGGCAGTCCGGCACGTAGAAGACATGCTCGGCGCAGCGAGCGATCTGCTCGTCGCCCTCGGTGGCCACCGCGATGACGTGCCCGCCGCGGGCGCGAACCTCCTCAATATTGCCGAGGATCTTCTCATACGTCCCGCAGCGCGGAGCCACGAACACCACCGGCATGCCCTCCTGAATGAGGGCGATGGGCCCGTGCTTCATCTCGGCCGCCGGCAGCCCCTCGGCGTGGATGTAGCTGATCTCCTTCAGCTTCAGCGCCCCCTCCAGGGCCACGGGATAGTTGTACCCCCTGCCCAGGAACAGCCAGTTCTCGCAGTCCACGTACCTCGCCACCGTCTGCTGGATGGCCTCGGAGTAGCCCAGGACCTCTTTCATCTGGCCCGGAATGGCCTCCAGCGCCTCCAGGTACCGCCGCAACTGGGCCTCGGACATGAACCGCCGCCGCCCCAGGTACAGGCTCATCAGCGCCAGCACCACCACCTGGGCCGTGAACGCCTTCGTCGAGGCCACGCCGATCTCCGGCCCCACGTGCAGGTACACCCCCGCGTCGGTCTCGCGGGCAATCGTGGAGCCGACCACGTTCACCACCCCCAGGGCCAGGGCGCCCCTGCGCTTGGCCTCCTGCAGCGCCGCCAGGGTGTCGGCCGTCTCGCCCGACTGGCTGATGGCGATGACGACCGTGCCGTCCTCGATGATGGGGTTGCGGTAGCGGAACTCGCTGGCGTACTCCACTTCCGTCGGGATCCGCGCCAGGTCCTCAAAGAGAAACTCCCCGATCAGCCCGGCGTGCCAGGCCGTGCCGCAGCCGGTCAGGATCACCCGCTTCGTCTTGACCAGCTCGCGCGAGAGCTGCTCGATGCCGCCCAACTGGATGCGGTTTTCCCGGGCCAGCAGCCGCCCGCTTATGCAGGTACGAATGGCCTCGGGCTGCTCGGCGATCTCCTTCAGCATGAAGTGCTGGTGCCCGCCCAGGGCAATCTGCTCCAGCGACCACTCGATCTGCTGAACCTGCTTGGAGACGGGCACGTTGTCGATGGTGAGCGTCCGCAGGCCCTGCCCGTCCAGCACCGCCATCTCGTTGTCGTTGAGATACACCACGTTGACGGTGTGCTCGACGATGGCCGAGGCGTCGGAGGCGACAATGTACTCATCGGCCCCGACGCCGATGATCAGCGGCGAGCCCTTGCGGGCGGCCACGAGCTTGTCCGGCTCGTCGGCGCACAGCACGGCCAGGCCATACGTGCCCGTAACCTCGCGCAGGGCCATCTGAACCGCCCGCTCGATGGTCTCGCAGCCGTCGTTGTTGTAGAACTCGCTGATCAGGTGGGCCAGCACCTCCGAGTCGGTCTCGGAGCGGAAGCTGTGCCCCTTCTCCACCAGCAGCTGTTTCAGGGCGGCGTAGTTCTCGACGATGCCGTTGTGGACGATGGCGATGCGGCCGGTGCAGTCGGCGTGGGGATGCGCGTTGGCCCCGGTCGGCGCGCCGTGCGTGGCCCATCGGGTGTGGGCGATGCCGACCACGGCGTGCTCGCCGACCGACTCGGCGGCCACGCGCTCCGCCAGGCGGCTGATCCGCCCCGGGCATTTGACGATGCGCAGCTCGCCGCCCTCCAGGACCGCGATCCCGGCGGAGTCATAGCCGCGGTATTCCAGCCGCTTCAGCCCCTCGATGAGGATCCCGGCGGCCTGTTTCCGCCCCACGTAGCCGACGATCCCGCACATGGGTCTCTCCCTGCGCTGCGATGCTGCCCTGCATCTTATCGGCCGTCCAGGGGCGCGGGTTGGGCAAGCAGGGCAATTCAAAGCGTATCGGTCGCCACGAGCCGAAGGGCGGCCGGCGGCTCGGCCCACGCGACTTTCTAGGCCGCCGCCTGCCCCATTCTATCTATTACGCGGGCGGATCGGCTTCCTGCCGGCCCCTTGGGGGCGGGCGGCCGGCCCGGGAAGCACTGCAGGCATGCTCACACGCTCAGGATGCCGCTGCCGGCGACGGGCTGGCAAACGTGGACGTCGAAAGGCAGCCTTCGCCGGACATAATAGCCGTTTCGCAGGGCCGTCAGCAGCGGCCGGAGGGATTCGCTCCGCACGAGGACCATGGCGCAGCCGCCCAGGCCGGGTCCGGCAAGCTGGGCCCCCACCACACCGGCCTGCGCGCAAGCCAGGTCCACCATGCAGTCGATTTCCGGCGTGGAGCAAGCATAGCGCCCGGGCTGGGCCCAGAGGGCGGCGGCCTCGCGCCGGCGAGCGTCTTCGCTGGCGGCGTCGCGGATCAGGCGATCCAGCCGCGCGTCGCTGTACAGCGGACCGTGCCGGACGGCCCGGCCGTCGCGATAGCGGGCCACGCGGTCGCCGTCGTGGCTGACCCGCATCAGCTCGCCGAGCTGCCCCAGGCGGCCGCCGGCCAGAAGCCGGGTGAACATCTCGCTGCGGTGGCACTCGGCGATGCCGTACATGGCCACATCGCGCAGCCGGTACTCGCCGACGTGACGGTGCGTGGCAAAGACTTCCTCCAGCCGATCGCGATGCTCGCCCAGCAGCCGCAGGGCGCCGCGGCGGGTGAGCTGCCGGGGCAGGCGCTGGAGCACGCGGTAGATCTCGGCCGGCGAGACGCCCAGCGACCTGGGGCTGACGTCGCGGAGGTGCTCCATGGAACGCAGGATGGCGTTGCGCTTCCGCATCAGCATCTC
>LJUF01000278.1 GCA_001303665.1 Phycisphaerae bacterium SM23_33
CTACGAGGACGTCTTCCGGTTTCCCCCCGGGGCGCTGGGCGTGCACGTGGACAGCAGTTGCATGCGATGGGCCCAGCAGGCCATGAAGCGCGGCATCGCCGCCACCTTCGGCGTGACCGCCGAGCCGCTGTCCGCCGGCATCCCTTACGGCAACAACCTGCTGCTGGCCCTGGCCAGCGGGTACGACTGGGCCGAGTCCGTTTACGGCGCCCTGCGCCTCGCCCAGCGCTGGACCGGCGTGGTCTTCGGCGACCCGCTCTACGCCCCTTTCCGCTCCAGGCAGCTCGCCGACAAGACGCCGCCGGTCATCGGGCCCGTCACCGTCACGCCCGCCGGCCGCGGGGCTGTCGTCGTGGCCGCGTCCCTGGCCGGCAAGACCCCCGACGAGCTGGCCGACGTGGCCCTGTTCCAGCTCGAATACGGCCTCACCACGCAGTATGGAAACACCGTTGAGTTCCACGACTGGCCCGAGCCGCAAAAGGCCCGCGGCGTCAAGGCAAGGCGCTTCGGCTACTCCCGCCATTTCCGGCGGAAGCTCACGGGACTTGCGGCGGGCGGGACCTATCACTTCCGCCTGACCGCCCGCGACCCCGCCGGGCTCGAAACGCACACCGCCGACGCCACCTTCGGACCGTGAAAGGCAGGCCCCTTGGACATGCAAGACGCCATCCGCATAAAGCCGCACCACTTCGTGGACATCCTGACCTCCGTCGGCGCCGGCCAAACGACTTTCCAGCCGCACCCCTACGGCCACGCCCTGCACGCGGTCGCGGCCGGGATTCTCGGCCGGCCCGACGCCCTCCTTGAGATCGAACTGGGCGCCGACGACATCTGCCGGCCGTGCGTCCACAACATCGCCGGGCTCTGCGACGACACCATTGACACGTCCTTCCGGCCCGAAGCGCCCTCATCCAAGAGACAATGGAACCTGCTGATCGACCGGCGCTGGTGCGAGCGACTGGGGGTCGGCCAAGGCGACCGGCTGACGGCCCAGGAGTTCTGCCTGCGCCTCAGGGACCGCGCCGGTGACATCACGGAGATTTACCGCGAAATCCCCGCCGACCGCACCGCCGAACGAGCGGACAAGCTGAAAAAGGGAGTTGACCGGTTCCTGCGGGAGCCATAGGACGTCCGGTACGCAACGGCAGCCTTCCCGCGCGAGGGCTGACGTTTTCACTGTGACAGGGCCGTCAGGAGCGCTCGGCGGGCGGCGCGGAACTCGGCCGCGTCCAGCCTGTAGTCCGTGAAGCTGCGGACGACCGAGTCCATGACGGCTCTGGCCTTCTCGGGCGACCTGGCCGCCAGGAGCTTCAACAGTTCGTAATCCTGGATGCCCTCCAGCATGGCCTCGTGGCGGATGGAGTCCAGCACGCCGCCGGGGCTGGGGTACACGATGTACCTGTCGCCCGGCGGCAGCCACGACTTGCCGTCGTTCTCCACGTCCTCAAAGGGGTTCCTCCGCGTCCACTGGTTCCAGCCCCAATGCAGGTAGCCGGCCGCGCCGTACTTGGCGTTGACCCAGTGCAGCAGGCGGACCTTCAAGAGGTGGTAGTCCATGAAGCGGTTCATGAACCGGCCGTCGCGCGGCCCGCAGCAGGTGTAGAACCACACCTCCTCGCCGGCCTCCTGCCGACCGCGATAGAAGGCGAGCTTGTGGCTGTAGTGGTCGAGCTGCGGCACCCAGGTGTCGATCGAGCCGACCAATTCGTGGCAGTGGGTGGCCTCGACGGTCCTGAGCCTGGGGGCGTGCTGCTTCACCACGGCCGCCAGCTCCTTGTAGCGGTCGGCGTTCTTGGAGGTGGGCTCGTCGAAGACGTGCTGCAGGTAGATGTTCAGCCAGCCCTTCTGGGCCAGGTGTGCTTGCAGCGCCGGCAGGAACTGGGCGAGGAAGTCCTTGTGCGGCCTGCCCCACGAGCTGAGCTGCTTGCGGACGGCCTTGCCCTTCTCCACGACCCATACCGTGGACCGGTGATCGGTGGTGCCGTACCGCCCGCCGGCCAAGTGGCCGCCTTCGATCCGCCCGATCACCCCCTCCTCCTGAAACAGCCTCACCCACCGGTCGAAGTGCCTGAAGTCAAACGCGAGCCTGTCCCTGCCGTCGGCCTGCGCGGCGATCAACTCAAATATCGGCGTCAGGATCACGTTCTGCCGGTGGGCGGCCATGTTGCGGGTGTAGGCCCGAAGCACCGTCCAGTAGCCCTTTTCCGTCGGCCGCCAGGGAAAACGGGTTACCAGCTCCATGCGGTCGCGGCTGCCCACGCAGGTCCAGTTGGTCACCCACAGCGTCCGCTTGTCCGGCAGCAGGGCCTTGTGCACCTGGACGGTCAGGGGCAGCGCGGCTTCCCGGCGGCCGGCGCGGAAGCATGCCTGGCCGACGTATTCCCCCGGCCTGGCCTTCTTGGGCACGCGGACGGTGATCCACACCGGCTGGGTCTTGCCAGCGGGCAGGTCCAGCTTCGCCTCTTCCAGCAGCGGGTCGCCGTACCGGGTGGGGGCCTTGCGCAGGGCCGAGGCGTCGGAGTTCTTGCGGACGGGCACGAAACCCACGAAGCGGACTTGCACGTCCTCGATCTTCGCCCGGCCGGGTCCGGCCAGCGCGGCCACCGTGCACCGCAGGCCCGTCAGCGCCTGGGCGGCACGGACGGCAAACTGGGCCGACACCACCTCGTTCCGCGCCGCATCAATGACCAGCGCCGCCGGCTTGGCCGGCGGCTTGGTGTCTTCAAAGACCTTGACCATCGAATCCACCGGCCAGAGCTGTATGGCCGACTCGGGCGGCTGAATCACTTTCCCGGGCATGGCTGCTCCCGCCAGAATCACAAGGGTGGCAATGGGACCGGGGCTCGCCCGCGGGCTTGACCACCGCATGAACAACGCTCCTCTTGCCGGCTGACAGTTTACGCCCGATGCCGCCGCTTCGCCAGCGGGTGCGCCTTGTCATAAACCGCCTTCAGCCGGGCGGTGGTCAGGTGCGTGTAGATCTGCGTCGTGGAGATGCTCTTATGCCCCAACAGCTCCTGCACGCTGCGCAGGTCCGCCCCGCGGTTCAGCAGGTGCGTGGCGAAGCTGTGCCGCAGCGTGTGCGGGGTCACGCCCGGCGGCAGTCCGGCCAGCCTGATGTACTTCACCAGCTTCCGCCGGACCGACCGCCCCGACAGCCGCTCCCCGTGCTTGTTCACGAACAGCGGCCCGTCGGGGTCGTCGCCGGGTGAGCCCGCCCTCGCCCGCAGGGCCAGGTACTCCTCGATGGCATCCGCCGCCCTTGACCCCAGCGGCACCAGCCGCTCCTTCCTGCCCTTGCCCAGCACCCGCAGCGTCCCGCCGGCCTGGTCCAGGTCGCCCAGGCTCAGCCCGAGCAGCTCGCTGATTCTCAGCCCGGCCGAGTAGATGGTCTCGAGGATGGCCCGGTCCCGCCCGGCCAGCAGGGCCTCGCAGGCCTTCACCGGGGCGCCGCCCCGCTCTGCCCGAATTGCCGTGATCGGCGCCTCCAGCAGCGCCGCCACCTGGGCCTCGTCCAGGCACGTCGGCAGCCGCTTGTCCTGCTTGGGCGTGCGAATGGCCACCACCGGGCTGCTGCGGATCTGCTCGGCGCGGGCAAGGTACTTATACAGGCTCCGCAGGCACGCGAGCTTGCGGGCAATGCTGGCCTTGGAATACGCCTCATTTCGCAGCATGGCCAGATACGCCCGCAGGTCGCCGGGCGCCACGGCCAGCAGCTTGCGGGTGAGCGCCTCGGCCAGCGCCGGCTCCAGCGGCGGCAGCGGCTCGCCCCGGCCCAGCGGCCGCTCCGCCCCGTCGGCCGCCAGGAACCGGCAGAACTGCGTCAGGTCCGCCTGGTACGCCCGCACCGTGTGCGCCGAAAAGTTCCGCTGCTCGGTGATGTATTCCAGGAACTTCGCAATGACCGGTATGGCCATCATCGCCGCGCCCCAGGGACTCCAACACGGTCTACAGTTACAGAATCGGCCGGCGTTTCAAGACCGCTTTAGCGCGATTCCCCCAGAGCCCACGCATCGCCATGCACGTGTCCCCTGCCCGGCAGCAAGGCTGGCATCGGTCGGGGGCTTCTGGTAGCCTCCGGGCTTTCGCTTGAGGTGAAATGACGCGGGAGCCACGCCATGCCCAGGATCGCCGTCATCGGAGCAGGGTCGATGGTCTTCAGCAGGAATCTCCTCTCCGACATCCTCTCCTTCGACGCCTTGAAGGACACCACCTTTGCCCTGATGGACATCGACGCCGAGCGGCTGCGGGTGGCCGGGGTCATGGCCGAGTCCATCAACCGCACCCGCCGGGCCGACGCCAAGATCATCACCACCGCCGACCGCCGCCGGGCCATCGAGGGCGCCGACTACGTCATCAACACCATCGGCGTGGGCGGCTTCGAGGCCACCAAGACGGACCTCCGGGTGCCGGAGAGATTCGGCCTGCGGCAGGTGATCGGCGACACACTGTGCATCGGCGGGATCTTCCGCACCATCCGCTCGCTGCCGGTGGTGCTGGAGATGGTCGGCGAGATCGAGCAGCTCGCCCCCGACGCCCTGCTGTTGACGTACACCAACCCCATGGCGATGCACGTGCTGGGTATCGCCCGGTCCAGCGACATCCGTGTGGTGGGCTTGTGCCACGGCGTCCGCTACACCCGCGGGCGGATGATCCTGCTGGCCCGGCTGGCGGAGATGGACCCGGCCGAGGCCGATGAGATCCTCGCCAGCCGCACCTCCCCCCGCGAGCCCGGCGGCACCCGCTTCATGGACTTCTACCACCAGTGCGCCCTGAACGAGACGGTCGAGACGCTGTGCGCGGGCATCAACCACATGGCCGCCTTCCTGGTCTTCCGCGAGGCCGGCCGCGACCTGTACCCGCTGCTGCACAAGGCCTACGCCGACGAGCGGCTGCGGGCCCTGGAGCCGGTGCGGCTGGAGCTGATGGCCCGGTTCGGCTACTTCATGACGGAGCCCTCCGGCCACATCAGCGAATACCTGCCTTGGTTCCTCCGCTCCGAGGCGGAGATCCAGCGCCTCCACCTGCGCCCGGGGGCCTACATCGGCACCTGCCA
>LJUF01000279.1 GCA_001303665.1 Phycisphaerae bacterium SM23_33
AGAGCCAGGTGGCCGAGCTGCCGCTGCCGACATAGCCGCCCGCCGAACCGATGCGGAAGGCCTTCAGAAAGACCTCCTGGACCAGGTCCTCGGCCGCGTGCGTATCGCCGATCCGCTGCGTGACGTATCCCATCAGCCGCCGCTTGTACCGGTCCACGAAGGTGTCGAAGCCGCTGAGGTCGCCGCGGGCGACGGCCGCCAGGATCGTGCCGTCATCAGGCCCTTGGCCGTCTTCGTCGGAGGCCGGGCCGCATCGTGCTGACGTTAGTTCTGCCATGCTCCCGTCATTTCACGGTTTTGAGAGCGGGCCTTCCCCCGCCCAGTTCACGGCACAGGGGGGTATACGTCAAGCCCGGCGGAATGGATTCACGCGACGGGAGAAAAGCCGCTGCCATCAGCCCCCGGCCGCCTCCGCCGTCCAGCGGCTCCTTTCCGGCTGCGGTCCCCAACGACCCGGCTCACCTGCCGCCAGGAGGGGCGGCCGGGCGCAGCGCCCTGCCGGGCGGGGCCCGTGGGTGCGTCCGGCCTCACCGCGGTGAGCAGGTATGCCCACAGGCCCACGCGTCGGGCCTCCAGGCAGCGAAAGCCGGCGCGTTCCAGCAGCTTCGCGGCAGCCCGCCTCGAGTAGAAGTGGTAATCGCCCGCATGCGGGGCCAGAAGGAGAACCAGGTTCAGCACCTGCCTCAGAGGGGGGAACAGCTCGGGGTCCATCACCAGCAGCCGACCTCCCGGTCGGAGTACGCGGTGGATCTCCCGCAGTGCGTCGTCCGGCCGGTAGAAGTGATGAAGCACGCCCGTGAGGGTCACCACGTCAAAGGAGTGTTCCGGCCAGGGGATCGAATCCTCGGCGTCCGCGGCGCGGAGCTCCGGCGCCACGAGCCGCGGGGCGAGCTTTTCGGCGGCCACGCCCAGGATGTTCGGGGCCAGGTCCACCCCGCACAGGCGGGTGGCTCCCGCGTCGGCCAGCTTGGCCAGCAGGCGCCCGGTGGCGCAGCCCACGTCGAGGATGGCGTCGGACCGGATGCCGGGCCCCAGCGCCGCGATGACGGCCCGGTCCCAGAGGGGCACCTGGCAGAAGCCTATCCAGAACCACGAGTCGTACCGCCGCGGCATCTTGAAGTTGTAGGCGCGATAGCTGCTGGCCTTGTAGCGATCGTGCTTGCGGAATGCAGGGGCTTGCTTGGCCGTGTGTCTGCTCCCGGTCCAGTTGCCTGGGCGTAACCACCCGATTCCGTATGAGGCCCTCGACGCCGCCGCCGGGCAGTATAGCACACCTGCCGCCGGAGGCGGCATCGCCCCGACGCCGCGACGGCTACTTGCGAAAGGCATGCGTCCCGGTCACCAGGCCGGGCATGCCCGCGCAGACAAAGGCCATCCGCACCGTCTCGGCGATCTCCTGCTCGGTCGCCCCCTGCCCGCGAGCCCGCTCGGCGATCGCCTTCACCCCGTCGCCGTGTCCGAGGATGGCGTCGCCCAGCATGCTCATCAGCGTCTTGACCTTGGCCGGAAGGGCGCCGTCCCTGCCGGCGAACTCCTGGACAGAGTTCATCTGGCTCAACAACTCGGGATCGCCCTTCTCCAGCGCCTCGACGAAAAACGGTTTGGGCATTCTGCTTCTCCTTTCGACAACGGGGCTCATTGGTCCTTTCGGCGAAAGCCGCAAGGCCGCCTCCGGCGCCTGGCAGGATTTCGCCAAATAATTCGCGGCCGGGTCGAACAAGGGGGCATTTTACGCGTCCATACATTCGGATATCATGCGTTTTTGAATCCGGGGCAGGGCGGTCCGGGGCCTCGAATGGGGTGTGATGGCACCGGGTGGGACCCAGCCGGAAACTCCAGGCCAGGAGTGCCGATCATGTTTGCACCAAAGCCCTTGTGGACGAGTGCCACGCTGGCGGCGCTGGCGGTCTGCCTTTGCGGCTGCGGTCCGAGCCAGCCGGCCGCTTACCAGGCCGCGCCGTACTACCTGGGGCAGCAGTCCGTGCAGAGCCCTGAGCTCATCAGCGCCTATCTGGCGACGGTGGATGACCTGGCCGCGGACGACGAGCCCGCCGCGCGGGAGACCGAGCTGGATTGCTGCCTGGACCTCACCTGCGGCGAGTCCGTAATGGAGCTGGAGGGCGTGGCCGCCTTCGAGGCCACCGCCGAGCAGCAGCGCCGGTTCGCCCGGGGCCGGTTCGACGACGCCGGCAACCGCCGGCGGGTTTCCCGCGCCATCCAGGAACTATCCGCGCTGAAGGTCAAGCTGCCGCCCGTCAGTGGATTCCTGGTTCGCCGCTTCGAGGCCGGCGAGCTTCAGGGCGGCCGCCTGGAGCTGGCGGCGAGGCTGCTGGAGGGGCATGTGAAAGACGCCAGGTTCGCCGCCAGCGCCCACCGCGCCGACTTCCGGGCGGATCAGGAAAACGAGGTCCGGCGGGCCCTGTTCTGCTACCTGCTGAGGTCTTGCCAAGACCATCCGCGGGCCAAGGTGGTGTTTCTCTCTGAGGGCGACATCCACGGGCGGGACCCCTGCGATTCGCTGATGAAATGCTTCAAGGGGGCGAAGCTTCCGATACGGACGATATCTCAATGCTCGCCCCTGCCGGCACAGGCGGGGGACAAGGCAACAGGCGAGCCGGGCATCATCCTGTGGGTGCGGCCGATCAAGTGGGTCGAGACCGACTGCGTCGAAGTCGAGGCCGGGCGCTGGGAGCACGGGCTCGGCGCTTCGGGGACGCACTGGCGGCTGGTTCACAGGGGCGGCCGGTGGGTGGCCGTGGAGGTGCTGGGCGAGTGGGTCTCGTGAGAAGCCCAAGCCCGGCCTGAAGGAAGAGGGCTAGCGGAGGTTTGCCGACCCTCGCCACTTACTGGGCCGCGCGCCGGGGATAAAGCGGCCTCAGGCAGCCTGGCCAAGTCCGCTCGGTCCCGGGCGGCTATTCCACCACCGTGCCGGCGGGGGCTGGAGGCTTGATCTCGCCCTCCTGGGTGCCGCCCACGAGGGAGCCCTCCTTGTCCGTGGGCCCGGCCAGGCCTTCCTTGGTGTAATGGAACCAGAGCTTGCCCTTGGTGTCCTTGGTGACGGTGAAGGTCTTGAAGCCCACCCCCACCGTGCAGGTGCACAGGGCCGGCAGGTCTTCCATCTCGATGCGGATGGTGCAGTGAAGCTTGCTGCCGCTGGGCCCCAGCGAGCCGGCCTCCATCGTGCCCGTCTGGGGGGTGCTCACCCGCACCGGAACCACGCTGTTGGTATGATTGACGAAGGTCAGCTCCAGTTGCTTCTGGCAGCCGGCCGTCATCATCGCGCACAAGGCCACCACCACCAGGAGCGTTCCGCTTGCCGCTTTCATGCCCGCAGCTCCTTATTCGTTGAAACGTAATTCTCCGCCACTCCGGCGGGGCCATTATGGCACGCGGACGGGCCGCTTGCCATCGCCCGGCCGGGAAAAACGCGGAGACCGACGGCGCCGCCTGCGATTGAGAATCATCGGCGGGCCGGCCGGCCGGCCCTACCGGCTGGCAAACCGCCGGCGCGGACGTTATCCTCGCCTGCCGCGGAGAAATCCAATGGCGGAGAAGCTCGCCATCCTGGGCGGGGAAAGGGCCGTGCCCGAGGGCGCCGTCAAGAAATGGCCGCCGATTGACGACGTGGACCGGAAGATGGTGCTGGCCTCGCTGGAAGGCGCCGAACACGCCTTCGGGCCCAACTGCAAGGCCTTCCAGGAGGAGTTCGCCGCCTGGAACGGCAGCCGCTTCGGCATCACCACCAACTCCGGCACGGCCGCCCTGCACATGTGCGTGGCCGCGTGCGGTTGCGGGGCGGGCGACGAGGTCATCGTGCCGGCCTACACCTGGAGCTCCTCGGCCACCTGCGTGCTCCACCACAACGCCATCCCCGTCTTTGTGGACATCGACTGGGAGACGATGAACATCGACCCGGACGGAATCGAGGCCGCCGTCACCGAACAGACCCGGGCCATCCTGGTGGTGCACCTGCACGGCTTGGCGGTAAACATGGAGAAGGTGCTGGCGGTGGCCAGGCGGCACGGGCTGAAGGTCATCGAGGACGCCTGCCAGGCCCATGGGGCGACCTTCGGCGGCAGGAAGGTCGGGACCTTCGGCGACTGCGCCGCCTTCAGCTTCAATCAGAACAAGTGCCTGTGCTCGGGCGAGGGCGGGATGTTCGTCACCGACGACGAGGCCGTGCACGCGGCCGCGCAGAAGCTGTGGTCCTTTGGCGAGACGCGATCCCCGTCGCAAGAGCGCGATTATCACGCCTACGCCCTGGGCTGGATGTACCGCAACAACGATCTGACCGCCGCCTTCGCCCGGGCCGAGCTGACCAAGATGGATGGCTACCTCGCCCGGCAGAAGCAGAACGCCGCCCGGCTGACCGAGTGCCTGGCCGGCGTGCCGGGCCTGATCCTGCCGACCGAGCCGCCCGGCCACGGGCACAACTGGTACAACTACACCATCCGCTTCGACATGCAGGCGCTGGGCCACGTCGCGGGGGCCGCCGCCTTCCGCGACAAGATCGTCAAGGCCATGCAGGCCGAGGGCGTCGAAACCAGCCTCTGGCAAAGGTTCATCCTGCCGGCCATGACCGTCTTCCAGGCCCGCAACGCCTACGGCAAGGGCTGCCCCTGGCAGTGCCGGCACGCCCGGCCGGTGGAGTACCGCCCGCAGGACTACCCCGTCGCCCAGCGTCACGCCGACTGGCACACGGGCATGACCACCCCGCTGCGGGCGCCCAATGGCCCGGAGGTCGCCGGGCTCACGGCACGCGGCATCCGAAAGGTCATGGAAAACCTCGACCAGGTGGAACAGTTGGAGTGAGCGGCCGCACGCCGCTCGGAAGGCCCATGCTGAACGATCGCCCCGACGAGCCCGCCCGCCGAACCTACTGGACCGAGCAGATGGACCTGGCCGGCCGGCTGGCCGCGAACATCACCGAATACCCGGTGGAAGAATGCGGGGAAGGGCTTGTGTCGCTCCCCGAGGCCGCCGCGGCCGAGAAGGTGCGGGTGAGGTTCTCCGCCAGCCCGACCGTCCCCGGCCACCAGCGGATTTCTGGCCGCCGCCGGGGAAATGAACGGCAGAGGATGGGTCCTGAAGGTCGAAGACGGATTTCGGACCAGGCGGATGCAGAAGCTGCTGGCCCGAAAGCAGGCGGTCTTCGACGCCATCCTCAAACGGGTGATCTGGGAGCACGGAGGGCGGCTGCCGAGCGTTGATCTCGTGGCCCGGCGGCTGGCGGTGCTGGTGGCTGGAAACGC
>LJUF01000280.1 GCA_001303665.1 Phycisphaerae bacterium SM23_33
AGGTCGTCTCTGTTTTCGGCCAGGCCTTGGCGGGCCTCCAGCTGGCCGAGATCGGCTTCGGCCGGGCCTTCGAGTTCGACGTGCCCCACAACCGCCGCGTGGTCATGCGCGACGGCACCGTCCGGACGCACGGCAACTTCTCCGACCCGCAGGCCCTGTGCTTCGAAGGCCCCATTGACCCGGAGGTGGCCGTCCTGGCGGCGCGGCCGGCCGGCGGCGGGCCGCTGCTGGGAATGCTGGTCAACTTCGCCTGCCACCCCACCCACCACGGGCCGGACGGGGCCCTGTCGGCCGGCTACCCCGGCGTGCTGGCCCGTGAGATGAAGTCGCCCGGCTGCCCGGTGACGATGTTCCTTCAGGGGGCGGCGGGGAACATCCACACGGCCGACCCGGCCCGCGGCGGGGCCGACAGGACCATGGAGGAGGTCGGCAAGATGCTCGCCGACGACGCGGCCGCCGCCCTGGAGAAGATGGAATTCACCGGGCGGGTGCGGCTGGGCTGCCGGTCAAGGACCGTGCAACTGCCGTTCCGCCAGCCGACCGACGAGCAGGTCAAAGGCGCCGCCCGCGGGGCCCAGCGCTTCGTTGACCCGAATATCTACGACCAGCAGATCCCCGAAATCGTCGAGCGGATGCGTCGGCAGGGCACCCAGCCAGCCGAGGTGCAGATGCTGACCGTCAACGATGTCGCCTTGGTCTCCATCCCAGGCGAGCTGTTCGTGGAGCACGGCCTGCGGATCAAGCAGCAGTCCTGGCCGCGGCAGGTGCTGGTGGTCGAATGCGCCAACGGGACGGTGGGATACATCCCCACCCAGGAGGCCTTCCAGCGCGGCGGCTACGAGACCACCTTCGGCCCTCCCAGCCAACTGGCCCCCCAGGCCGGCGACCTGCTGGTTGACGCGGCCGTGGAACTGATTGGGCAGGGGATCTGACCCCACCAAGGCCGCCCAGGATGACGACGGCCGGCACGACGCGCCTGGATCGCCTCATCCTTCCGCCCCGGGCTCACCCGCTGCTACGAGCGCCAGGCGGAGGTGGTTCAGGGCGGCCAGGGCCGCCCGGCGGCGGATGACCTCCCGGTCGCCAGGAAAGACGTGGCGGTGGACCGCGGCCCCGCCCCGGCCGGCCACGGCAATGTACACCAGGCCGACGGGCTTCTCCGCCGAGCCGCCGGCCGGACCGGCGATGCCGGTGACGCCCAGGCCCCAATCCGCGCCGAACCGCCGCCGGGCGCCTTCGGCCAGGGCCTCGGCCACCGGCTCGCTGACGGCGCCGTGGGCGGCGATCAGGTCGGCCGGCACGCCTACCAGCTCGGTCTTGGCCTGGTTGGCGTAGGCCACCACGCCGCCGAGGAAGTACTCGCTGGCGCCCGGCACCTCGGTGATCATCTCCCCCAGCATCCCGCCGGTGCATGACTCGGCCGCGGCCAGGGTCTCACCGGCGGCCTGGAGGGCCTCGCCCACCACCTGCGGCATGGTCTGGTCGTCGCCGGCGAAGACAAGCTCGCCCAGCCGCCGGCGGACCTCGGCGGCGGTTTCGTCGGCGGCGGCCTCGGCCGCCTGCTTCGTTGGCCCGGCGGCGGTGATGCGGACGCTGATCACGCCGGCGGAGACCGTGGTGCCGACGGTGGGGTTCCGCCCGCGGCCCATCAGGTCGGCGATGGCCTCGCCCACGTCGGACTCGCCCACCCCGAACGTGTGGACGATCCTCTTGGCGATGGCCCCGGCCGCTGGCAGCCGCGGCAGCACCTTCGTCTCGAACATCTCCCTCATCTCCTGCGGCGGGCCGGGCAACACGAAGACCTCCGCCTCGCCCAGCCTGGCGGCTATGCCCGGTGCCGTGCCGCAGTCGTTGTCAATGGCCTGGGCCCCGGCCGGCAGCAGGGCCTGGGCGCGGTTGGAGGGTTTCATCTCCCGGCCGCGGGCGGCGAAGAAGGCCGCGATCCGCTCGGCCTGCCGCGGGTCCTCCACCAGGGCGGCGCCCATGGCGGCGGCCAGTCCCTGGCGGGTGAGGTCGTCGGCGGTGGGGCCCAGCCCGCCGGTGACGATGACCAGCCGGGCCTGGCCGGCGGCGCCGCCAATGGCCTCGGCGATCGCGGCGGCGTCGTCGCCGACGGTCACGTGCCGCCGCGTGGCGATGCCGCACTCCACCAGCCGGGCGGACAGGTAGCCGCTGTTGGTGTCCACGGTGGCCCCGTCAGTCAGCTCGTCGCCGACGGCGATGATGACGGCCTGCATGGAGAGGTTCGGCATAGGGGAAGCTCAGGCGTAGTGTTCGTCTGCAATCACCATGTTGCAGTTGGGGCAGATGGCGTTTCCGCCGGCGTGGCGGAGGTCGCGCCGGTTCAGGACGGCCCGGCAGTGCGGGCAGCGCAGGTACCCGGCCCGGGCGGCGTCCTCTTGGCGCTGGCGGCGAAGCGCGCGGGAATACTCCACGCAGGAGACCACCGCCGCCGGCAGCAGGGTGAAGAAGACCGATAGGATGAACCACACCCACCACCGCCGCCCGTAACGACGCAGCGACAAGGACGCGTGCAGGGCAATGCCCACCCACAGCAAGCCCAGGGTCCCGAAGATCACCCACTGCCGCTCTGGCCATGGAAACATCCCGCCCATGACGTTACTCTAAGTCCCAGCCCCCGGCCAGACAAGGCAATGTCGGGCCGCGGCGAGAGAGGGCAGTGAGCGGCCAAAAGGTCATGGAGATCTTTCTGCTGGTGCTGCCGTGGCTGTGGATCGCCGTGGCGGTGTTCATCCTGGCGCGGCCGGCGAGGCGGGCGAGGCGGCCGGCAGCGGCGACGGCCTTCGCCGTCGTCCTGGCCGCCTACGGGATGAGCGACTTCTTCGTGACCCCTCACGGCCGGCCACCGCTCTGGCTGGCCGCCTGGAAGGCGGCATGCATCCTGGCCTTGGCGGGAATCCTGGCAGGGGCCCGCCGCCCCGCCGGCGGGGAAAAGAGATGACCCGGGCGCGCGGCCGCGCCGCTGTCACAGTGCTCCGGTCCGAGGGACCCCGACGCTGCTCCGCCTCACTTCATGTGTTCCGGGATGAGCGGCTCGGGCAGGGCGAACCGCTCCCAGCTGAAGCCGCCACACTTGGGGCACGAGCCGCTTTCCGGCACGTCGCCCTTGGGGCTGTAACCGCAGTAGTGGCAGATGAGGAACACGCGCTTGGGCATGGCCTGGGAGGGCGGAACCCAGAACCTCACGGCGTCTTCGTCCACGGCGGCGGAGGCAAAGTGCGGGGCCCTTCTTCTGCCCCTCGGGGACCGGCCTGGCTGACGACTCCTCTGGGTCATGGCCGGCAACCTTCCTTTCGCGCCACACCTCGGCGCGGGCAGGCCAGCAATATGGGTCGGCTCTCAACCTCATTTTCTCAGCCCGCCGGCGGCCCCGGGGGGCGTTTTTTACCCCATGGCCGCCAAGGCCTTACGAAAACGCTGCTTATGGACATTTGGCACGGCGCGAAAAGCCTCTCCCCGCCGGCCACAAAAAAGTATAATCGCCGGGATATGAGACCTCTGGGGCGATGGGTTCTGCTGGCTGTCGTGGCGGCCGGGGCCGCCGGGTGCGACCCCCCGCGGCTGTACACGCCCACCGAAGGCGGCTACATGGGGGCCACGATCACCCCCAAGACCACCTGGATCGTACGAGGCAACCTGTCCACTCCGAGCGCCGCCGCCGACG
The DNA here is from genome assembly GCA_001303665.1 of Phycisphaerae bacterium SM23_33. Classification (GTDB taxonomy): domain Bacteria; phylum Planctomycetota; class Phycisphaerae; order SM23-33; family SM23-33; genus SM23-33. The sequence continues at coordinate 3,686 of LJUF01000280.1, forward strand.
AGAACCTGGCCAGCATCGCCCGCAGCGACTACGACTACGCCGGCGCCCACCTGACCATCGACCTGGGCCAGCCCTGCATGTTCCAGACCGTCATCATCGATCACGGCCGGGAGGACAGGGGCCACTGCCGCACGGTCGGCGTGGCCACCAGCCTGGATGGCAGGCTGTGGATCGGCCGCCACACCGGCCCGGGCACCCGCCGCGTCACCATCCTGTCCCTGCCCCAGGTCGTCCTGGCCCGATACGTCCGCATCCAGGCCGCCCAGCCCGGCGTCCAGCCCTGGGCCGTCGCCGAACTCTACCTGCAATAGCGGCGCTGGCCTGCCCACCGACTTGTCCGGCGGCTTGTCCCGCGTAGTCCCGATTCATCGGGACGAAGCCGCAAGCCCGCCCGCTCGGCTTGGCCGGCGCCCGCGCCCGCGCCGACGGACAGCCCAGAGGCCCGCCGCCAGCAGCACGGCGCAGGTGGGCTCCGGGATGGGGTCGTAATAAAGCCAGATCCCCGGGTTGTTGGCCTCGATCAAGGGCAGGTAAATCGAATACGCCTCTTCATTGAGTGGGTTGCCGCGGAGGTCCAGGTGCGTCAGGGTCGTGAAACCCGCCAGGGCGGAGATGTCGGCAATCCGGTTGTTCGCCAGCCACAGGGCCTCCACCGCCCCCAGCCCCGACAGCCCCGAGATATCATGGATCTCGTTGCCGTCCAGGTGCAGCCACAGCAGGGACGTCATCCCCGACAGGGAGGGAATGACGGCGATCTGATTGTCCTTGGCGTACAGCAGTAGCAGGTTGGGCAGTGAGGCCAGGGGGGAGATGTCCGTTATCCGATTGTCGTCGAGGTAAAGGTCCACCAGGTTGGTCAGCCCGCCCACTGAGGTGACGTCGGCGATCTGGTTGTGCCGGAGAGACAGGGTTTCCATACCGAAGAAGACGGCCAGGGGCGACACGTCGGCGATCCCGTTCTCGCTCAGTGTCAGATCCCGAAGGTTGGGGAAGGCCGGCAGGCTCGTAAGGTCGCGCAGGTCGTTGCGGTCGACGCAGAGCCGCCTCAGGTTGGTGACGCCGGCCAGACCGGACAGGTCCGTGACGTGATTGTTCTCGAGGCTAATCCTCTCCAGGTTGGGCACGTTCGAAAGCACAGGAAGGCTGACCTGGTTGCGCGGCAGCCCCAGCCAAAGCAGATTGGGCAGCCCCGAAAGGGGGGATATGTCAGCGATCTGATTCCCGGCCAGGTATAGCTTCTCCGCCTTGCTCAGCCCGGACAGGGCCGAAACGTCGGAGATGCGGTTGTCCGTGATGGCCAGCGTCCTCAGCTCGGTCAGCCCCGAAAGGCCCGAGATGTCCGTGACCAGA
>LJUF01000281.1 GCA_001303665.1 Phycisphaerae bacterium SM23_33
CCGCGCCCGTCGGCGCAGTAGGCCTCGTTGCCGATCGGGTCCACCGCCACTGAGAAGAACCCCGCGTCGCTCACTTCACAGAGCTGGGCGGCCTCGCCGGTGGCCAGCTCCAGCCGGTACGGCTGCCAGAAGCCGCTACGGTTGCACATGAACACCAGGTACCGGTCGTCGCCGCTCCAGGCCGGCGTGTCCATGTACGGCGGCACGCACTCAAACTCTCCGTCCGTGAGCTGCCACACCTCCCGGCCGGTCCTTTCGTCGGCGAACGCCCGCCGCGGCACGACGAAACGCTCCAACGGCATCACTGGCTCCTCGTGCCGGCCAGCTCCTCGGCGAAGTGGTTAATGGCCTCGACGGCCTGGGCGCGGCCGTCGGTGGGACGGCCGGGAAAGCTTTCGACGTAGCGGGCCTCGCCCGCCAGGAACGCCCGCAGCTGCTCGACGCACACCTTCTTGCGCGATGTCCGCATGCCGACGCCCATGCGCCGGACGGCGATGGCGTTGAGCCGCTGCTCCAGCGAGTCCTCCGGCAGCAGCAGCATGGGCTTGCGGAAGTGCATGGCCTCGCAGATGAGCTGGTTTCCGGCGGTGGCGAAGACGGCCCGGCAGCCGGCCAGGTCGGCCACGAACCCGGTGTTGCTGGGCGGGCGGAAGTCCAGGTTGGCGTCGGTGCCCTGGCGGCCGACGCCGTACACGACCACCGGCAGGTCCAGGGCCCGCAGGGCCTCTTCCACGCGGGCGGTGAAATGGACCGGCCCGTTGCTGAAGTACACCAGCAGGTATTCCCCGCGCGAGGGCGCCGCCCGCAGCACCGCCTCGCGGAGGACCGGTCCGACCACGCGGACGCCATCGCGCCGCGGCGGCGGGGCGTAGAAGCTGGCGATGACGATCCGCTGGGCCGGCCCGGACATGAGGCCGTGATAGACCCGCGCCTCCATCCGGTTTTGCAGCCGGCGGGCCCAGCCCATGGGCCAGCGGCAGTACACCAGCACCCCGAAGTGGTCGAAGCTGATCCGCGGGATCTTCAGCCGCTTGGCCGCCGCGTGCGTCCAGGCCTCGGAGTCCGAGACCACCACCTGCGGGGCGACCTCCTCCAGCACCTCGCAGACCATCTCCAGGGCGGGCCCGCGGACGGACAGGTCCATCACCTTGGGTGCCGCCCGCAGCAGCGTGCGGCAGGCGGCCAGCCGGCCGCCGCGGCCGAGCTGGTACTTGAACGTCGGAATCCGCACCACGCGATAGTCGGCGTGCAGGGCCTTGTAGGCCTCGCCGCCGGCCAGGATGAACAGCTCGTGGCGGCGGGCCAATTCCGGCAGGACGGCCAGCGCCCTGACGGCGTGCCCCCGCCCGTAGCCGTGGATGCCGTATGCGATCCGCAAGTTCAGGGCCTTCCCGCAAGGCCGCCTCAAGTTTGCACAAGCGGCCGCTGGTATTCTTGCGAATACCAAGGACAAGTAAACGCCCGAATGCTGAGGGGTGCATCCCCAAGGCAGGCAGACTACGCCCCCAGCAGGGCGGCGGTCAGCTCCAGTTGCTCGATGATGGGCACGTCGTTGGGGCACTTGGGCAGGCACTTGCCGCACTTCGTGCAGGCCAGGGCCGAGCGGTCGCCGGACCGGCGCTTCCGCAGCTGCCCGAATCGCGTGCGGGCCCACTCCAGCAGCCCCAGGTACCGGGCCTGGTTCAGCAGCAGAAAGTTCTGGGGGATGTCCACGCCGTGGGGGCAGGGCATGCAGTAGCCGCAGGAGGTGCAGACCTGCTGGAACTTCCGCTTGACCCGCTTGAGGCGCTGGCGCATGAGCCCGCGCTGGCGGGGGGTCATGTAGCTCTTGCGGCCGGCGATGCGGGTGTTCTCGTCCACCTGGGCGACGGTGCTCATGCCCGACAGGGCCACGGCCACGCCCGGCGTGGCCAGCACGAACCGCAGGGCGACCTCCGGACCGGAGCGGGCCCCGGGAAGCAGCCGCCGCACCTGCGGCGTGCCGGCGGCCAGGGCCCCCCCGCCGATGGGGTTCATGACCGCCACGCCCAGGCCCTTGCCCGCGCCGTAGGCCAGGGACTTGGCCATGGTCGGGTTGAACCAGTTGTAGCTCAGCACCATGGCGGAGAACTCGCCGGTGTCGATGAAGGCCTTGACGTTCTCGGGCTTGTCGTGCGAGGAAAAGCCGCGGTGGCGGATGAGGCCGCGCTTCATCGCCCAGTCGGTCAGCCGGAAAAACGCCCGCCCGCGCTTCTTGAACATGCCCATATTCATCGAGTGGAACAGCAGGTAATCAATGCAGTCCACGCCCAGCTTGGTCAGGGCCTGCTCGATGAGCTTCTTGAAGTAGTCCAGCGGCTCTTCGCGGTAGAAGGGCGTTTTGGTCTGGACGTAGATGCGGCGGCCTTTCCAGCGTTTGAGCACCCGGCCGATGGCCTCCTCGCTGAGACCGCGGTGATAGTTGTGATGCGTGTCGATGAAGCTCACGCCGGCATCCAGCGCCCGGCGGATGACGGCGGTGGCCCGGGTGAAGTTGACGGTGCCCCAGTCGCTTTCCTTGCGCTGCGGCAGGCGCATGGCGCCGAACCCCAGCACGGAGACCTCGGGACCGTCCTTGCCGTACCTGCGATACTGCATTGTCCTGCGTTCCCCTTTCTGTCTCTGGCTCGCCGGGAAGACGAAATCCAAGCGGCACGAACCGGGCGAGCGGAATACGGCAGGCCTTCCGCCTGTGAAGCGGATGGGGAGGTCCGCGTGATCCGCGGCTACAGGATACTCATTCCAACTGGGCTAAATCAACCTCGGCGAGGGAATCGACCACGCGGTCGGCGGCGGTCAGGGCCTGGCGCGGATACGAGTTCGTCACCGCCAGCACCTTGCAGCCGGCGGCCTTAGCCGCTGCCACCCCGGCCGCGGCGTCCTCCACCACCCACACCCGGGCGGGATCGATCCACCGGGCGAGCTTCTCGGACAGCCGCTTCAGCGCCAGCCGGTAGCCTTCGGGGTCGGGCTTGCCGCGGGCCACGTCGGCGGCCGAGACCAGCACGTCCACCAGGCTCAGAGCTCCGACGGCCCGGCCGGCCAGCTCGATCTCGTCGCGCAGGCCGCCGGAGCAGACGGCCACGGCCACCCCGGCCTGACGGGCGGCCCGCATCAGCTCCAGGGCCCCCGGCAGGGCCGTGACCGACTCGGCGAAGGCCTGCTTGACCAGGGCGGTCTTCTCGGCGGTCATGGCGGCGATCTCGGCCTCGTGGACCGGGCGATCGTTGTCCCTGAGCACGGCCGCGAAGCAATCGTGGTCGTCGAAGCCGACGTACCTGGAGTAATAGTCCTCCGTGGGCAGCTCGATGCCGCGCCCGCCCAGCACCGTCCGGAAGCAGGCCAGGTGAATCGGCTCGGAGTCCACCACCACGCCGTCAAAGTCAAATACCACTGCGTCCAGCATGAACACACTCCGGAGCGGCCCGAGCGGGAGCGACGCCAAAGAATCGCCCCCTCATGCCTCATGCCTCTTGCCTACACTCTGAACATGGCGCCGAGTCGTTTGCCGAGCAGCAGGTTGGCCAGGATAAGGGTTGCGGTCAGCAGAAGCATGCCCAAACTTCCCAGGGCGGCGGCCCGCTCGCTGCCGCCCAGGTCTACGAGGCCGTAGATCTCCTTGGTGATGGGGTAGAACTGCGGTGTCTGGGCCAGGATCAGCGAGTCGGACACCTCCAGCATGGCGAAGGAGAAGGCCAGGACGGCCCCGGCCAGCACGTTGGCCAGGATCAGCGGCACGGTGATGCGGAGCAGGCTCCTGAGCGGGCTGGCGCCGAGGTTGCGGGCGGCCTCTTCCAGGGTCTCGGGCGTCTGCTGGAGCCCGGCGGAGATGGAGCGGACCACGTACGGCAGCCGGCGGACGCTGTAGGCGATGACCAGGATGATGGTGGGGTCCTGCCAGGGCCCGATGGCTTCCAGCGGCCCTCCGCGGCGCGTCAAGGCCATGTATCCGCTGGCGATCACCAGCCCCGGCACCGCCAGGGGCAGCATGGCCAGGGCGTCCAGCAGGCCGCGGCCGCGGACGCGGAGGCGGACCACCAGGTACGCGATGGCCAGGCCGACCACCACGTCGATCACCGTCGCCAGCGAGGCGTATTGAAACGAGTTGACGATGCTGTTCCAGGTGCTCTGGCCGGTGAAGACCTCCTTGAAGTGGCTGAGGGTGTAGGCCTGCGGGGGGAAGGTCGTGCCCCACTGCCGGGCGAAGGCCTTCAGCAGCACGCCGAGGTGGGGCATGACCGCCAGCAGCGTCACCAGGCCGAAGGCGGCCCAGATCCCGGCCGTGCCCAGCGGCCCGGCCCTGCGAGCGGTGGCGGCGGCGCCGCGCCCCAGCATCGCACCGGCGGCCCGGCCAAAGAGGACGCGCCCCAGGGCGTACAGGATCACGCTGGCCAGCAGCATGACGAAGACCATGGAGAAGACCTCCGGCGGGTTGCCCAGCTCCCGGAAGCCGCGAAAGATCTTCACCGGCAGGACGTCGTAATTCACGATCAGGGGCGTGCCCAGTTCGGTGAAGCTCCAGATGAAGACGATGGTCCCGCCGGCGAACAGCCCCGGGCGGATCAGCGGCAGCGTCACGCGCCAGAAGGTCTGCCAGCGCGAGGCCCCCAGGTTGCGGGCGGCCTCGGTCATGGCCGGGTCCACGTTGGCGAGGGCCGCCGAGGCGTTCAGGTACATGATCGGGTACAGGTGCAGCACCTCCAGGATGACCACACCGGCAAAGCCGCTGCCCAGCCAGTTGACTCGGCCCAGGCCGATGGCCTGAAGGAGTTGGTTGACCGCCCCGCCCTCAGCGGCCAGCAGGTGCTTGATGGCCAGCGCGCCCACGAAAGGAGGCAGGATCATCGGCACCAGCAGCAGGGCCGAGGCCAGGTTCTTGCCGGGGTAGGTGAAGTACCGGTTCAGCAGCGCCAGCGGCAGGCCCAGCAGCATCACCCCGGCGGTGGTGGCCGCCGCCACCTCGGGCCGTACTGGAAAACGTGCAGCAGCCACTTGTGCGTGAGCTGCCCCTCGTCGAGGAAACCCTCTCGAATCGCCAAGCCGATAGGCACGACCAGAAAGCAGAACAGAAACCCAAAGCACAGCCCGGCCAGGATGTAGCGCCGCCAGTTCCGCATGGGACGGGCTTATCAGTAACCATTATCAGGCCGGCGGTAAAGGGGATTGGCGCCGGCAGGTCTCGGATCGGGCACCGCCGGCTGCGGGGGCCTGGCCGTCCGGGATCACGGTCCGGCGGCGATCCGCTTGTACTTCTGGTGGAAGAATTCCTGCCAGGCCCGGGTAAGGGTGAGGCGTTGACCGGGGTCGGCTAGCTTCCCGGCGGTAGCCAGGGCGGCGGCCTCGTCGGCCAGATCCGCCGGCAGGGCGGTGAACTCCTTCATCAGGGCCCGGCCGCGGTCACTGTCGCCGGCGTCCAGGACGGCCTTCCAGGCCTTGGAAAGCGCCGCGGCGTTGTCGATGGCGGCGGCCGTCATCAACGGCCCGTGCAGCCGGCTGATGCGGATCTCGGCGGCCGCCTCGTCCAGCTTGAAAGCTCCGGACTTCTCGAACGGATCCACCAGCGGGGCGAGCATCTTGCCCTTGTATTTCTCATACACGTCGCGGCGGATGGGCTGGCGGTAGAGGGCGTGCAGGGCGGGCCCGTCGCCGCCGGGCGGCAGGCACCACAGCGCCTGGCCGGGCACCGAGAGGACAAATTCCATGAAGCGCTTGGCCGCCTCCGGGTGCGGGGCGCCCTTGAGCAGGCTGATGGGGTCGGGGGTGAAGGCGGTGGTGCCGGCCACGGCCACGAAGCCCAGGTCTTGGCCGTACTGGGCGAGCTGAGTAAAGGCGTAGAAGTCGATCGCGGCCCCGGCCAGCACCTCGCCGTAGGCCACGTCGGTGACCACGTCGCCGGCCGCGCCGGTGAAACGCTTGGAGTTGCCGTAAATCTTCAGCAGCTTGGCCCAACCGGCCGGCCAGTCCGCCGCCGACTGAACGATCATCTCGTACGCCAGCCGGGCGCTGCCGGACTCCGAGGCGTCGGCCGCCTCGATCCGCCCGAAAAGCGCCGGGGCCGCCAGGTCGCCCCAGGTCTGGGGAATCGGCAGCTTGTTCGCCTTCAGCAGCTTGGCGTTGTACAGGATGCCGACGCAGCTGACGGCTGCCCCGTACCAGCGGCCCTGACCGTCGTACTGCCTCACCCCGCCGATGGTCTCGGGAAGCTGCGCCATGATCTCATCCGGCAGCTTCACCGGCACGGTGATGCCGTTGGCCGTGAGATACTTGTGGTCGGGCCCGCCGCCGCCGAAGTACAGGTCGATGCCGCTGCTGTCGGCGGTCTTGTACTCGTTGATCAGGGAGCGGGTGATGGCCGAGCTGCCGCCCCGGTCCAGCCACTCCACCCTGACGTCCGAGCCGAATTTCTTCTTGTGCCACTCGCGGAAGGCCCGCTCGAACTCGCTCTGCACGTTCTTGTGGTGCGGGCTGACGATCACCAGGTCGGCCGGAGCCTTCCTCCGGCAGCCCGCGGACGCCAGAACAAGGCCGCTTGCCAGGACGGCCGAAAGACACCGGCGAATCCACGAATCACCACCCATGCGGCACCTCCTCGCCGCCTATATACTGAGGCCGGCGCCCCGCCCAATCAAGGCTGGTTCGGGGATCCCGGCCGCCGCGGGCGGTTCGTCCTGAGCGCGGCAGCGGCGAGCCCTTTCCATTCCCCGGCCCAAAGCCGGTTTGACAAGCCTGCCGGCCGGAACATAGCATAGGGGTTCTGCTGGAGCACGGTTTGATGGAAAAGACAGCCGTCATAAGCGACATCCACAGCAATCTGGAGGCCTTGACCGCCGTGCTGGACGACATCGCCGCCCGGGATATCCAGAGAATCGTCTGCCTGGGCGACGTCGTCGGCTACGGGCCGGACCCCCAACCCTGCCTGGACCTGGTGCTGCAACGCAGCCAGGTCACGCTCATGGGCAACCACGACTTCGCCGCCCTGTACGAGCCCAACAACTTCAACATCGGGGCCGAGGCGGCCTGCTTCTGGACCCGCCGGGTGCTGGAGGAGGAGCGCGACGCCGTCGCCCGCGACCGCCGCTGGGACTTCCTGGGCAACCTGCCGGTCAAGCACGTGCTTTCGCCGCAGGAGTCTCCCGTGGGAGAGGTGGTGCTGGTGCACGGCTCGCCGCGCCGGCCGGTCAACGAGTACATCTTTCCCGACGACATCTACAACAGCCCGGAGAAGCTTCACGGCCTGTTCGAACGGTTCGAGAACATCTGCCTGATCGGGCACACTCACGTGCCGGGGGTGTTTCTGCCAACGCCGGACTTCTACAGCCCCGACGAGCTGGGCGGGGTGCTGGAGACAGACGGGCAGAAGGCGCTGGTCAACGTCGGCTCCATCGGCCAGCCGCGCGACCGCGACCCCCGCGCCAGCTACGTGGTCCTCGAAGAGGGCCGGATCTGTTTCGCCCGCGTCGCCTACGACGTGGAGACCACCATCTCCAAGGTGCACGGCATCCGCGAACTGGACGACTACCTCGGCAATCGCCTCCGCGAGGGGCGGTAAGGAGTCGGTATTGGACGCTCGGCGCTTCCTCTGGACGCTGGTGATTGCCGCCCTGGTCACCATGGTGGCGATGCTGATGCTGGAGCGCTGGGGCCGGCGG
>LJUF01000016.1 GCA_001303665.1 Phycisphaerae bacterium SM23_33
AGGGGTTCAGCGGATACCCCCCCAAGGGGGTTCGGGCGGGGGATTTTCGCCTGCGGCTGGCGGCAGGAGTCCGGGAGAACGGAGGTGATCGCGTATGGGCGCGGTCGGGCGCGGTCGGGGGGGAATGGGCGCGTCCGGGCGGTCGTTGACAAGTCGACATGGTGCCCATAGCATGGCCGGCGCGCGGCCAACATCTTGCGAAGTCGCTGCGGGCGGGGCAGCTGTCGGGAGAACGGGAGACGCCCATGTCGGCCTCGGAAAAGATAGCGTTTGAGCGGTTCGGCCGGTCGCTTCACCTGCTCATTGAGACGGCGGAGGACCTCCGTCGGGTGGTGGAGCTGGACGAGGCGCATTGGGTGGCCACCGGGGCGCCGCTGGCCAACTTCAACTGCGACGTTACCTTCCTGAACCTGGTGGACACCGATCGCAACGGCCGGATCATGTGCTTCGAGATCAAGGACGCCGTGGTCTGGCTGTTGAGGAACCTGCGGGACACCAGCGGGGTGGCTGCCGGCAGCGGAACGCTCCGGCTGGACGGCATCAACACCGACCAGGAGGAGGGCAGGCGGATTCGCGACTCCGCGGCGAAGATCCTGGCCCGGCTGGGCACGCCGGAGGCCGAGGAAATCACGCTGGAGACGGTGCGCAGGGTCAAGGCGCAAGTGGAAGGCACGCCGGTGAGCGAAGCCGGCGTGGTGCTGCCGGAAGCCGCCGACCAGCCGGAGATACGGCAGTTCATCACGGACGTGGTGGCCACGGTCGGCGGGGCGCCGCACCCCGGCGGGGCCCGAGGCGTGGCCAAAGAGCAGTTGGATAGGTTCCTTGGCGACGCCGCCGCCTGGCTGGAGTGGAACGAGCGGGGGCAGATCCGCGCCGGCCGGAGAAGTACCGAGATCATGCCGCTGGGGGCGCGAACCGCCGCGGCGTATTCGATCCTGGCCTGCCTGGGGGACAAGATCGAGCAGTATTTCGCCCAGTGCGAGGCGGCGGCCTTCGACCAGCGGGTCGCCCGGCAGGTCAGCCCGACTGACGAGAATCTGGCGGGGCTGGATCTGGCCGACCCGACCGTGATCCGGCAGATGCTGAGGGACTCGCCGCTGGCCCAGCCCCGGGCCGACCGGACGCTGTCCTTCTCGGATCGGATGAACCCGTATTACGCGGCGGCGATGGCCCAGCTCCGCGCCCAGGCCATTGAGCCGGTGCTGGGCCGCCCGGCCCCCACGGTTTCGGACAAGGACTGGGAGCAGGTCAAGGCGTTCTTCGCCGCTCACAAGGACTGGCTCGCCGGCAAGCCGGGCGCGGCCGTCGAGCCGCTGGGGGCCGAGAAACTCCGGCAGTATCTGGATGAGAGGTTCAGGAAGGCCGTGGAGGTCTTGATCGCCGAGAGCAACAAGACCGCCTTCGTGCTGGACAACATCCGGCTGACCGAGAAGCTCGTTCTCTACCAGCAGGAGCTGCTGCGCCTAGCCAACAACTTCGTGAGCTTCCCGTATCTGTACGACCCCCACGGCCGGGCGCTGTTTGAGATGGGCACGTTGGTCATGGACGGGCGGCGGTTCAACCTGGCGGTCAAGGCCGAGAACCGCCCCGAGCACAGCGGCGTGGCCAGGAACAGCAGCATGTTCGTGCTCTACGTTGAGGTCATGGCCAAAGACGGCAGCAAGAGATACGACCTGGCAGTCCCCGTGACGCACGGAGGCAAGGGCAACCTCTGCGTAGGCAAGCGCGGCATTTTCGAGGACGTCAACGGCCTCGAATGGGACGCCAAGGTCGTGCAAATCATCGAGAACCCCATCAGCCTGACCGAGGCGCTGGTATCGCCTTTCCGGCGGCTGGGCGGCATCATCTCGGGCAAGATCGAGTCCATCGCCGCCCAGGCCGAGAAAAAGCTGGACACCGCAACCGCCGCCGTCGCCGCCCCGGCCGAAAAAGGCCCCGCCGCCGCGGGCAGGCCCGCCGGCGGCGGGCTGATGGCCGGCGGGCTGCTGATGGGCGGGGGCGTGGCCATCGCCGCCTTGGGCTCGGCTGCGGCGTACATCACCAAGACACTGGGGGGGCTGGATTGGTGGATCATTCTCATCGGGGTGGGCTGCGCCGTGCTGGCGGTGATCCTGCCCACGTCCATCGTGGCCTTCATCAAGCTGCGCAAGCGCGACCTCAGCGCCATCCTGGAGGGCTCGGGCTGGGCCATCAACGCCCGCATGCGGCTGACCCGGCGCCAGGGGCGGCACTTCACCCAGCGCCCAAGGTATCCCAGCGGCGCCGAGGGCGTTCACCGCCCGCCGTGGTGGCTGCTCGTCCTGGTTGTGCTGGCCGCACTGGCCGTCCTGGGCGACCAAGTGCGGCGCAAGTACAAAGCGCCGGCGACAAAGTCGGCCAGTGCCCCGGCGACCCAGCCGGGCGCGGAGCAGCCCTGAGACGCCCGGCCGGAACGCCCCGGGGACTTGCGTCGGCGGTCGCGCCTCGGGCTCGCCAATCGTCCGCTTAGAGGGCTACGTATCGCACACGAACACAATCAGGGTCCTGCCTGTAGATGTCGGCGGAACTTGCCGCCCCCGTCCTTTCCGGGCCGCGGCACTGCTTCGCAGGAATCTGCCGGGAAAGCCAGAAAGTGCGACAGGCTCTTGCCGGCCGCCGGAAAGCGGGTAGCATCAGCCCAAATTGCACCGGGTTTGGGCCGGGCAGCCCCCGGCGCCTGGGTGTGTTTCCGTGGCCGCCGCAAGGAGAGGCTCATCCCATGCTGGGCGACATCTCGCCGGATGAACTTGCCGGAATCGTCAAAGACCGCCTGGGCTCGCCGGCGATGCCGTATCTGCACGACGAGCAGGTCCGCCGACGGGCCGTCGGCCTGGCCGCTGCCCAGGGCTTTTTCGAGTACAGCCAGCGGCAGCTGACGCCGGACGAACCGATAGGGGTCCTGCCGCACAGCGGCTTCCGCGAGTTCCGCCGCACCGGCAACCGGACCAACTACGAGCGGCTCACGTTTTGGCGGAGCGGGCAGATCCAGCTCGCCGCCGCGGCCTGTTACCTCGGGCTGGACTACTTGACCTACCTCCAGGACCTGCTTTGGGCCGAGTGCGAAAGCACTTGGTGGACCATGCCCGCACACGAGGACCGCGCCGGCCCCATCGACCTACGCGTGGCCATGTGCGGATTCCAGTATGCCCAGGTTGTTGAGCTGCTCCGCGACAGCATGGATCCGGAAATCCGCCAGCGGGTCCTTTCGGAGGTCCGCCGGCGCGTGCTGGATGAGTACCTTGACCCCCGGCGGACGTTCTGGTGGAAGGCCTTCTCCAACAATTGGAACGCGGTCTGCAACGGGGCCGTCGGCCTGGCGGCGCTGCTGATCGAGAAGGACCCAGGCAGGCTGGCGCGGACGCTGACCGACGTGCTGGAGAACCTGCCGTATTTTCTGGGCGGGTTCGCGGCGGACGGCGGGTGCACCGAGGGCCCCAGCTACTGGCGGTACGGCTTCAGTTGGTACGCCGACTTCGCCGCGGCGCTGTACGACTTCACGGCCGGGCGGGTCAACATCATGGCCGGCGAGCGGATCGCCACGATCTGCCGGTATCCCTTGGCCATGTGGGTCCGGCCGGGAGAGGACCTGTCCTTCGCGGACTGCCACCAGGGCTTCCTTTCCACCGCCCTGGCCGTGCAGATCAACCGCTTCCATGACCTGCCGGAGCTTTTCGACCTCTGCCGGCTGAGCGGCGACGGCTCGCCTGGGATTGCATCCCTGTCGGACCTGCTGCTGTATGACGGGCGGAAACACGAGCCGCTGGCTGAGGGCAAGGACTACCACCTGCCCGAGCTGGGGGTGGTCAAGCTGCGCCGCGGCGACCTCACCGTCGGAGCGAAGGCCGGTCACAACGACGAGCACCACAATCATAACGACGTCGGCAGCTTCCTGGTGCATCGCGGAAGCACGTTCTTTCTGACCGACCTGGGCGCCCCGGTCTATTCCCGCAGGACCTTCAGCCCACGGCGTTACGAGAGCATCTTCTGCAATTCGCTGGGGCACTCGGTGCCCGTGATTGACGGGAAGCAGCAGGGCCAGGGCCGGGACTTCGCCGGCACGCTTTCCGTGGATGGCCTCAACGGCCAAGGGACCAAAACCATCCACATTGAGATGGCCGGCGCCTACGGCCAGCCTCATCTGCGGCGCCTGACCCGCGTGGTCGAACTCCCGCCCGGCGGGCGAGAGGTGCTTCTGGCCGACACGTTCGTCTTCGCCAAGCGGCCTGAATCGGTTGCCGAGGCCTTCATGACGACCCTGCCGGCCGAGGCCGCCGAGGATGGCTCCTCGGTGACGATTCGCTCGGAGGCCGACGGCGCGGCCCGCCTGGCCGCCGTCCAGACCGCCGGTCGGTTCACCATCGAGGAGCTGCGGGAGGAAAGCGCCGAATCCCGCAGCGGCGAGCTGATCCGGCGGATCGTCTTCGTCCCGTCCCGGCTGGCGCCGGAGATGGCGCTGAGCTTCGCCGTCAGGTTTGAGTAGATCCCGGCACCCGCAAGCCCCGCCCGACGGGTTCATCATTCGTGGCCGTCCGCCCCGATATAGAGCAAAGCGCCTGGTTCAGGCGTAGTTTCCCGCCGCCGCGGCAGCCGGCTGCCAGGGAGCTTGACTGGGCTGCGGGCGTCGTGGGATACTCGATGTGTATGGCTCCGCCCACACTGGGGCGAATTGCGGGAGCATGTGTTGAGTGCCGTCGGAAGAATCCTGTTGAAGTTGATTGGCGGCAGCCGGAACGAGCGGATGGTCCGCGCCCGCATGGCCGTGGTCCGCGAAAAGGTGCACGTGACGGACGATCGCCTGCTCCAGGAATACCGTCAGCTCGTCCGCCAGGCCGCCGGTGACGCGGACGCCGAGCAGTGGGTCAAGGCCGCCGAGGAGCTGAAGCTCGTGCCGCTGGCGGCGAAGGACTGGCTGCGCGGCAAGACGGCCGATTTCCACCGCCGGTTGGGGCAGGGCGAATCCACCGAAAGCATCCTCCCGGAGGCCTTCGCGACCGTGCGCTTTGCCTCCTGGCTGGCCCGGAACCATCGCCAGTTCGACGTCCAGTTCGTCGCCGGCCAGGTGCTGCACGAGGGCAACATCGCTGAGGAGGCCACCGGCGAGGGAAAGACTATCGCCTGCTACCCGGCCATCTACCTAGCCGTGCTGAACGGCATGAAGGTCCACCTGGTCACCGTCAACGACTATCTGGTGAAGCGCGACCGCGACTTCTGCGCCCCCATCTTCGACCTGCTCGGCGTCCGCGTGGGGGCCATTCAGCAGCCAATGGGCGCGGCCGAGCGGCAGGTCGAGTACGCCTGCGACGTCATCTACGGCACCAACAGCGAGTTCGGCTTCGACTACCTCCGCGACAACATGAAGCTCAGCGTGGCCGAGCAGGTTCAGGTCGGCCGGCAGGACTACGCCATCATTGACGAGGTGGACAACATCCTGATCGACGAGGCGCGGACGCCGCTGATCATCTCCGGGCCGGCCTTCGGCAACGTGGACCGGTACCGCAAGAGCGACGGCGTGGCCCGGGAGCTGATCAAGCGGCATCACGCGTATCAGCAGGCCAGCGGGCGGGTGGAGGCCCTCAAGCGGAGCGTCAAGGCGCTGGAGGGAGAGATTGACAAGGCTCGCGGCCCGGAACAGGAGGCAGCCACAAAGAAGCAGGAAAAGGCGCAGGGCGAGCTGGCCCGGGCCGAGCAGGCGCTGGAGCGGGTGACGAAGTACTACGAGGTGGAGCTGGACAAGAAGTCGGTCCACCTGACCCACGAGGGCGTCAGCGCCGCCCAGGAGATCGCCGGCGTGGGCAGCTTCTACGTTGGGGCCAACATGGAGTGGCCGCACCTGCTGGACCAATCGCTGCGGGCCCACGTGGTGTACGAGCGCGACAAGGATTACGTCGTCCGCGGTGGGGACGTGGTCATCGTTGACGAATTCACCGGCCGCCTCATGGAGGGGCGCGAGTGGTCCGACGGGCTGCACCAGGCCGTCGAGGCCAAGGAGCACGTGCCCGTCAAGGAGGAAAACCAGACCCTGGCCACCATCACTCTCCAGAACCTCTTCAAGCTCTACCGCAAGCTGGCGGGCATGACCGGCACGGCCGTGACCGAGGCCGAGGAGTTCGTGAAAATCTACAATCTCGATGTCGTGGCCGTGCCGACCCACCGCCCTGTCAACCGGATGGACTACGAGGACGTCATCTATCGAACCGCCGATGAGAAGTACGACGCCCTGGTGGAGGAGATCAGCGAGTTCTCCAAGCGGGGCCGGCCGGTGCTGGTGGGAACCACCAGCATCGAGAAGTCGGAAAAGCTCTCGCAGATGCTGACCCGGCGGCACGGCGTCGTCTACGAGGTGCTCAACGCCCGCCCCGAGAACGCCGCCCGCGAGGCGGAGATCGTGGCACTGGCCGGCCAGCAGCACCGGCTCAAGAGCGGCTCCAAGACGATGGTCGGCAACGTGACGATCGCCACGAACATGGCCGGCCGCGGCACCGACATCAAGCTCGCCCCCGCGGTGGTGTTCGGCAACTGCAAGGTGCCCTCGCTGGAGCGGCTGGCCGAGCTGGGCGTGGCGCCGCAGAGTCTGTTCCCGCCGGGGACGACCAAGTGCTGCCTGTATTGCCCGGAGCACGACCCGGCCACGAAGTGCGCCCACTGCTTCAAGCCCAAGATCGACGCCGACTTTCCCCTCCGCGGGCGGACGGACTGCCGTCACGACGTGCCCTGCGGGCTGCACATCGTGGGCACCGAGCGGCACGAGGCCCGGCGGATCGACAACCAGCTCCGCGGGCGCTCCGGGCGGCAGGGCGACCCCGGCTCCAGCCGCTTCTTCCTGTCCCTGCGGGACGACCTGCTGGCCATCTTCGCCGGCGAGTGGACCATCAAGGTGCTGGGCTGGCTGGGCATGGAAGAAGGCATGGCCATCGAGAACAAGCGCGTCTCGCGGGGCATCGCCCGGGCCCAGAAGAAGGTCGAGCAGCGCAACTTCGACATACGCAAGAACCTCCTCGAGTACGACGAGGTGATGGACCATCAGCGCAAGTATTTCTACGGCCGCCGGCAGCAGGTCCTGGCCGGGCGCGACATTGAAACCAGCGTCCGGGAGATGATTCGCCAGACGATCGCCGACGCCGTAGCCGACTACCTCGACGGCAGCTACCCGCGGCGATGTATCGCCGAGTGGGTGCGGCAGAAACTGGAACTCAGCGTCAGGCCCGACCAGATCCACGGCGAAACCGCCGAGGACCTGGAGACCATTGAGAGGGAGCTCCGCGAGATGGCCAAGGCGGAGGCGGCCAGCACCATCAACATCACCATCGGCGAGTACGCCGACCCCTCCGTGGACCCCAAGGAATGGGATCTGAAGGGCTTGGTCTCCTGGGCCATGAGCCGCTTCCGCGTCAACGTCTCCCAGAACCAGTTGCGGAAGATGGACCCGCAGGAGATGGAGAAGGTCCTGACCGACTCGGCCTGGGCCTACATTGACTCGGTGGACTTCTCGCCGATGGGGCGGTATCTCACCGAAGGCTTTGCCTCCAAGGCCCTGGCCGAGTGGGCGCGGAACAAGTTCGGCGTGGAACTGGCACCTGCCGAGCTGCCGGACGACGACCCGGCAGCGGCCGAAGAAAGGATCCGGGCCGCCGTCGAGGCAGCTTACCTGCGGCGCGAGATCGAATACCCGCCCAGCTATGCCATCGATCTGACCGTGGGCCAGGCCGGCGCAGACAACGTCTATGCCTTGAAGTCGCTGTGCGAGTGGGCCAATCAGAAGTACGACGCCGGCTGGAGCACCGAGGCGGTTGCCGGAAAGTCCGTTGAGCAGGTCCGCGACCAGCTGATCGCCCTGTCGGAGCAGTTCCTGACCGGCGGCCGGCTCGAGGAAACCGTGGACGCCTTTCTGGACGGGCGGGGCGTCTCGGTGGACGCCGGCGCCGCCGTCGAGTGGGCCCACACCCGGTTCGACACCACGCTGACCGACGGGGAGCTTCAGGGCGAGGGCCTGCGCGAGGCGCTGGTCCGGGCTGGCCGGGCCTTCCTGCGCCGAGAGCTGACCGAGCTGGAACGCTTCGTCCTGCTGCAAATCTACGACACCTCCTGGAAGGACCACCTGCTGGCCATAGACCACCTCAAGGGCGCCATCGGCCTGCGCGGCTTCGCGGAGCAGGACCCCAAGATCGCCTATAAGAAGGAGGGGTTCCGGCTGTTCGAGGAGATGCTCAGCTCCGTCCGGGCGAAGGTGACGGACATGGTTTTCAAGGCCCGGCTGTCGGCCGAGGCGGAGATGACAAGCGTGTACCAGGTCTCGCACCTGGTGCACGAGCAGCTCACCGGCTACGACCACCTGGCCCAGGAGATGGCTGCCCAGCAGGAGGCCGCCCGGCCGAGGAAGATTGAGACCATCATCCGCGGCCAGCCGAAGGTCGGGCGGAACGACCCCTGCCCGTGCGGCAGCGGAAAGAAGTTCAAGAAGTGCTGCGGGAGGAACCTGTAATGGCACACGACCCCGTCGAGGAAAGATACGAAAAGCGCAAGAAGCGATCCAAGCTGGCTTCCCTGGCCCGCCGGGCGCTCAGTACCGAGGAGGTCGAGGCCGAGGAAGAGGCCATCCGCAAGGCCAAGGAAGAGCGGGCCAAGAACCCGGAGAAGTACAAGCTCAAGTCCGCCGGGGCCGTCGGCCGGAACGACCCGTGCCCGTGTGGCAGCGGCAAGAAGTTCAAGAAGTGCTGCGGGGCGAAATCGTGAGGCACGCCTCCGGGCGCCGGCTTGACCCGGGCCCGACCGCTGAAGTCCCTGCCGGCCGCCGCCGGACCCCGGCTGGGAATCGCGAAAAACAAAAATGAAGGCCCGGGCTCGCCGCAGCCCAGGCCTTCTATTGAACAGGTGGCGACCCACACGAATCGGTCGCCCCTGAGTCCTTGCCATAACCCTATCGGCCCGCCCGACGGCCGGGTTTAGGTGTTGTACCTTCTTCTGCCTTGCGGAACACGGTATTCTTGCAGCCCCGCGGGCCCTGGACGGAACCCCCCGCCGCCCGCCGGAAGCTGAAGTTAAGTGAGCTGCCGCGCCGCCCGTAAGGTGGTGCCTCCGCCGTCGTGGCGCGGCCCGCTGTGATTCACTCAGGGGCGCCAGGGAGAAAGCTGGAAGCATGACCGAGCGAGAACGCTTCATTGAGACGCTGCTGTTCGGCAGGCCGGACCGGATTCCGCTGATGCCAGGCGGGCCGCGGGAATCCACCCTGGCGGCCTGGCACCGGCAGGGCCTGCCTGAGAGAATCAGCTACTTCGACCACCTGCTGGAGACGCTTGGGATCGAGCGGCCGCCGGCCATCGATCGCATCCACCCCAAGGCCAACTTCCGGATGATCCCGCAGTTCGAGGAAAAGGTCGTCGAGCGGCGGCAGCGCACGCTGATCGTCCAGGACTGGAAGGGCAACATCTGCGAGATCTCTAACCAGTACGGCGTCCGACATCTGCGAGACGCCGTCGACTTCGTCACCCGCACGTGGATCAAGTGCCCGGTCCAGACCCGCGAGGACTGGGAGGACATGAAGCGCCGCTACGATCCCGATGAGCCGGCGCGGTTCGAACAGGACTTTGAGGAAAAGTGCGCCCGGGTGCGCCGGCGCCAGCACGTCGTCACCGTCGGCTTCGCCGGGCCGTTCTGGCAACTGCGGGAATGGTGCGGCTTCGAGGGGCTGTGCATACTCTTCATCGATGACCCGCAGCGGGTCCACGAGATGGTGGATTTCTGGCGTGATTTCGTCTCGGCCGTGCTGGAAAAGCTCCTGCGGCACCTCGTTCCCGACTGCGTCCATATCAGCGAGGACATGGCCTACAAGGAGAAGTCGATGATCTCGCCGGCCATGGTGCGGGAATTCCTGCTGCCGTGCTGGAGCCAGTGGTGCCGCCAGGTCCGCTCGGCGGGCGTGCCGCTCATTGACATGGACTCCGACGGCTACGTGGGCGAGCTGATCCCGCTGTGGATCGAGGCGGGCGTGAACGTCTGCGACCCGATTGAGGTGGCGGCCGGAAACGACATCGTCGAGTATCGCCGGCAATTCGGCAGGAAGATGGCCTTCCGACAGGGCGTGGACAAACGGGCCATCGCCAAGGGCGGCCGGGTCATCCGGGCGGAGATGGAGCGCGTTCGGCCGGTGGTTCGCGACGGCGGGTACATTCCCGGCTGCGACCACGGCGTGCCGCCGGACATCTCCTGGCCCACCTTCGTCGAATACACGAGGATCCTGGCGGAGATGACCGGCTGGCTCCAGCCGTTGGGACCGGACATACAATAGGCCGGGCGCCGGCGGCCCTCCGAGACCCCTGATATCAGGGGCCTCGATCCGCCGTGCTCGGCCTGGAATGTGATCGGCCAAAATCCCCGCACACTGAAACAAGCAGCGGGGGCAATAGGGGGGCCGAATCACGCAGGGAGGAAGGGTCCCGGACCGCGAGACGCCCGAGGCGCGTCGGCCGGCCATGGACAGGGCGGCCGCGACGGCCTAATATGAGGCCGCGCTCTGTCGAGTTTCTGATCAACTCGGCGGCGAAGCCGGTGGACATTCGTGCGGGTGTCTCAATCGCAACAGCGGGCCGGTGGCGGAATCGGCAGACGCTAGGGACTTAAAATCCCTTCCCGCTTCAGCGGGGTGCGGGTTCGAATCCCGCCCGGCCCATTGTGCTGCGGCAATTCCTTGTTCTGCCACCGTTCTGTCCTGCCGCCCGCGGGGGGCGGCAGATCGTGACAGGCTCGACCATTCGCAATCTCCCAGCCGGCTCAGCCGCCCCCGTTGAGCACGGGCCGGGGGCCGGTCTGCTGCTGTCGAGGCGAAGGTGCCAAGCCTGACTCAGAATCCCCGCCCGCCGGGCGGCGCGGATGCGTCGGCAGGCCGTTGTGCCCCATGCTGCTGCGGCTGCCGTGGGCTGCGTTTGCAGGCAGGTTTGTCTTGACGGATTGGCACGCGGCGATATCATGGCCTCCGGTCGGAGCGGAGCAGCTTCTGTCGGCTTGAGGTAAACATTGCCTGGGCGGGCAGTGCGCCCGGCCTGAGTTGCAGCGGGGCCCGGCAGAGAGCGTTGTGGCGCCGCGGCGAGATCGGGGCGGGGCAGACCTTGGACACCCCCAGCCGGGGCGCACGCCGGGGGGTCTCCTGGCCAGCGCGGACAGAGCGGCGTGGGGAGTCTCAAGCCGGGCTCATCCGGGCGGCAGCCCGGCGGGCGTGCGGCGAGAAGCGAAAAGAATTAAGGATATCGCGTCGCGTGCTCCGAAGTAATGAAGGAATAGTTCCGCTGCACCCCGAAGTTGTGTAGGTCTCCCTCCGCCTACATCAGGGTGTGGCTGACAGGGCGATGCCTGGGTCTCCCTCCGCCTAAGGCGTCGCCCATTCTTTTTGGGAAGCCGGCCGGCTGAGCCTGGGCGCACAAGGAGGGCCGGAAAGCGACGGTCAGGTGAAGCGTTCCGCTGCACCCCGAGCGCCGCTTCCGGCCCAGCAATACTCTTCGGCCGGATTCGCGGCAACTTCAGTAAGGCCGGGCCTTAAAGTCGCGGTACCCGGATCGGGGCCACAGCTCGCCCGAAGCGAGGCCCTCGACGTTGGAACGCCGGCCGCGCGGGCGACCCCTGACGCTGGCCTGTCAAATTGACACCGCCGGGCCGCCAAGCGGCGATTCGGTCACTTCGGCCGCGGCCGTTGGACTCCATAAGCTCTTTGCGGAAGTCCGCTTCTGCGCGAGGAGGGTATGGTACAGCTGTTGCACACGGCAAGTTGCGGGCGGCTGATGGTCAGCCGAGGAAGGAGATGGAAAAATGGCAATATTCCGGTGGGGCATGCACTTCGATCCCTTGGCGCACCTTCGCCAGATTCAGCGCGAGCTGGACCGGGTCAGCTGGCCCTGGACGGCCGGCGCCCGTCGCATCGGCGGCGGGACCTATCCCCCCGTGAACGTGTACGAATCTGACGCGGAGGTGGTCGTCCAGTGCGAAGTCGCCGGGGTCGAGCCGTCCGATCTGGACGTGAGCATCACCGGCGAAACGCTGACCGTCAAGGGCATCAAGAAGCCGCTTCCCCGCGAGGAAGAGCTGAATTTCATCCGGCGGGAGCGGGGCAGCGGGGAGTTCACGCGGACGGTCGTCCTGCCCAACGAGGTGGATGCCGAGAAGGTCGAGGCGAACCTGCGGGACGGCGTTATGACGATCCGCCTGCCCAAGAAGGCGGCGGGCAAGCCCACGCGCGTTGAGATCAAGGGCTGACCGGGCCGGGAGAGCTAACCATGGCACAGGATAAATCAGTCAAGGTCAAGACGACAGTTTCGGCCGCTGAGGCCGCCGAGGACGCCTTCAGCCCGCTGGTGGACATCTACGAAAAGGATGACGGGCTGGTGCTGGTGGCCGACGTGCCCGGGGCGAGCAAGGGCGACATCAGCGTGCAGGTGGACAAGGGCGTGCTGACGCTGGCCGCCGAGGCCCGCTTCGACGTCCCCGGTGAGGCGTACTCGCGGACGTACCTCTCGTTTGAGCCGGGCAGGTTCTTCCGCGCCTTTGCCCTCAGCGACGAGATCGACCGGGACAGGATCACCGCGACGGTTTCCAAGGGCGTGCTCACCGTGGAGCTTCCCAAGGCGGAGGCGGCCAGGAGCCGGAAGATCGAGATCAAAGTGTTGGAGTGACGATTCCGGCGCGAGTCGGACCGGTCCCCCGGCCGGACGGCGCGGGATTGCCGCAAGCCGGGGCTCGGAAGCCATAGCGTTGAAGGGCCGGACGGGCCGTCCGTCCGGCCCGTTTGCCTGGCGGCGGCTGATTCGGGCCGGTATCATTTCATGTCGTGGCCAGGAAGAAGTCCCCAAAACCCGATCAGCGCGGGCAGCACGCCCCACAGATACGCAACCGCCGGGCGACCTTCGATTACCACGTCCTGGAAAGGATTGAGTGCGGGATCGAGCTGCTGGGCACGGAGGTCAAGAGCCTCCGCGCGGGCAATGCCTCCCTGGAGGGGGCCTACGCCGCGATCCAGGGCGGGCAGGTCTTCCTCTGCGGAGCCAACATCGCCACCTGGCCGCAGGCGGCCGGGGTGCTTCAACACGATCCGCTGCGGCGGCGCAAGTTGCTGCTGCACCGCCGACAGATCCGCCAGTTGGCCAGGCACGCCGACCAGAAAGGCCACACGCTCGTGCCGCTGGCGCTGTACTTCAAGAACGGCTGGGGCAAGTGCGAACTGGCCGCGGCCGCGGGCAAGCGGGCCTACGACAAGCGCCAGGCCATTCAGAAGCGGCAGCAGCAGCGGGACGTCCAGCGCGCACTTCGCCGCCCCAAACGATGACGCCCATTGGGGAGACGGGGACCGTTGTTCGTTAGAGACATCGCGGGACGGCCGGCCGGGCGGCTTGCCGTTTGGCGCCGTTGGTTCTTTTCCGACGGAACGAAATCACCGATTCAGACGGAACGCGGCGTCAATCTGCCTCGGCGGCCTCGGGGGGCTGCTTTTCCTCGGCCGCTGCGCCCGCGGCCTTGATGGCCCGGTAGAAGCACCACAGCAACCCGACAACGATCAGGCCCAGCATCAAGCCTAGGACCAGATACGCCTGCCCGGACAGCTCCCCGTCGTATCGGGTCGGCTTGACGCCGAAACGAACGGCGGTCATGGTGAAAGCCAGCGCCAGCCCGCCGCACAGGCCCATGTCCAGCACCCCCAGCATCGCCCCCAGCCGGGCGGCGGGGCTCGGCCTTTGGCCCGCCCGCTCGCACCGGAGGATGCGCCCGCCGCCCAGCAGCAGGCTGACCAGGCCGGCGACGCCGGCCCCGATCAGAGACATCTGGATGGTGTAGGAAACCTCGTCGGCCAGTCCCTGCCCCAGGCGGACCGCCTCCGACCCCACCAGCATTTCCATGAGCGCCCAGCCCATCAGCCCCAGGGCCAGCAGGCCCAGCACTACCGCCGCGACACCCCCCGCTGTGCCCCGCCCGGGACCTTGGTCTGCGTCGTGCCCGGCAAGGGGCGCCGGCTCGTGGCGCCGGATGCGGACGGCGGCGATGACAATGGCCAGAATCGGGGCGATGGCCATGAGGCACAGGCCGGCGGCGTTCCCAGTATTGATCCCGGCCTTGTGGCTGGTGGTCGTCAACCTGGTCAGCTCGGTCCATCTCGGCTGCTGGGCCTCCGGTACCTTCACGGGCAGGCCGGTCTTGGCGTCTGTCTCCGGCCGGAAGTTCCAGCGATACTGCACCGTATAGGCCGTCCGCGGCGTCACCTTGTCCGTCGTAAGGCTCAGTTCCTTGCCGCCCAGGTCGGCGAACTTGAAACCCTCCGGGAGGGTCGTGGGCTGCCCGCCCGCGTGGACGGTCCAGGCCTCGGCGGTCTTTCCGGCCTGTGTCTCGTCGAGCGTAAAGGTGTGCTCCGTCTCGCCGCTGAAGTCCGCCACAAATCGCGCCTCGAGAATGGCGCGGTCGGGTAGCTTCTCGGCGACCGGGATCGCGATCGCCACCTTCTCGGGCTCGTACTTGTAGGCGTAGCCGTTGGGATTGGCCAGGGCGTCGAACAGGCTCCAGGAAAAGACCCCTGCCAGGATGATGGGGATGGCCACCCGGATGGCCCAGTCCCACCAGCGGCCGACCCGCCAGTCGCTGCGCTCGTTGGCGTGGTCGCGCAGCCTGCGCAGGCGGAAGAGCCAGCCCAGCACGAAGCACTCCAGCAGGGCGGTCAGGGTGATGCCCCAAGTGCCGTTGATGAAGGTGTCGAAGCTGTCTAGCCAGTTCAGCCCGCTCTGGGTGCAGAACAGCAGCCCGATGATCAGCCCTACCAGGGTCAGCCCGATGAGGGTCTTGTCTCGGCTCCAGCCGGTCTTGTCCACGATGCTGGCCAGGACGCTCTCGGTGATGGAGAAGGCCGAGTCGATCCCCAGTAGCAGCAGGCTGGCGAAGAAAACCAGGCTGAACCAGGTGGCGTGCGGCAGTTGGGCCAGGGCATAGGGAAAGGCCACGAACGCCAGGGACGGCCCTTTTTCCGCCACGGCGTCAACCGGCACCGCCGCCCCAGCCGCGGTGCTGGCATAGGCCATGCCGCCCAGCGTGGCGAAGACCGCCAGCCCGGCCACGAAGCTCGTGCCCGTGTCCGCCAGCCCGGTGATGGCGGCGTTGTTGTTCAGGTCGCTCTTGCGATGCAAGAAGCTGGCGTAGGTCATCATGATGCCGAAGGCCAAGCTCATGGAGAAGAACATCTGTCCGAAGGCCCAGCGCCAGGTCACCGGGTCGGCCAGCCGGCTCCAGTTGGGTTCGAGGTAGTACTCCAAACCCTGGATGGCGCCGTCCAGGGTGAGACCGCGGATGGTCAGGATCAGCAGCATCAACCACGGCAGCGGCACCGTCCACATCACCACCTTGCCCACCAGCCGCACCCCCCGGAAGATGCACAGGTACATCGCCATCCACGTGATCACCAGCGAGATCACGATGTGCCACTGCATCCGGCCCAGGGCGAAGCCCTCGGTGCTGTGGAGATAGTTTTCGAAGAAGAAGGCCTTGGCCTTCCTGACGCCCTCCAGCCCGGTGCCTGCCCAGGGCAGGCTGCCCTTCACAATGCCCACGATGGAATAGTAGAAGAAGCTCAGGCAGTAGGCCAGGATCACCGCGTAGTACGTGATGATGATGAAGCTGAAGATGATTTGCCACCAGCCGACGAAGGAGTAGGGGCGTTTAATCCGGCCGTAGGCGTCGGGCGTGGCCCGCTGCGTCATGTGCCCGAGCGAGAACTCCGCGATCAGCAGGGGGATGCCGATCAGCAGCATGGCGATCACGTAGGGGATCAGGAAGGCCCCGCCGCCGTAGCTGTAGAGCTTGTAGGGGAAGCCCCAGAGGTTGCCCAGCCCGACGGCCGAGCCGATCGCCGCCAGCACGAACCCGGTCCGAGAGCCCCAGTTCTCACGCTGTTCTTCCAGGAGGTTGGCCATTTGCGACTCCCTTCTGCAATGCCCTTGTTCTCGATGCGGGTCTGGCCTAAGAATGGGTCCTTGAATATGCAGCAGTGCCCCTTGCCCAGCAAGCAAAACATTCAACCCGCGACGGAGCCGTGCCATTGAAACGGGATTTGCTGGTCGGGTTGTCGTTTTTTGTGTCCCACCCGCACCGCGCCCGCCGGGGCAGTTCCCAGCCGAAAACCCGTGCCCGGACCCGTGCAGGGGGGGTATCCGCTGAACCCCTTGTGAAGGGATTTGAACGTCTCCTGGGCGCAGGAGCCCACGCCCACGCCGGAAGCGGTTGACGCAACCCGTTGTAACGCAAGTTATCACAGAAAGTGGTCCGCCCGGCCGCCCCTCGCCGCCAAGGCAAAAAGTCGTTCACTGGCCTCTTTTTGGGGCCTATTTTGCCCTCCAGCCTAGGGCCCCAAGGACTTGCGCCGCCTCACCCAGCTCAGAATGCCCTCGCAAACCCCCCAAACTGCCACCTATCGATACCTGACCCCTCTCTCAGGTCTTTATCCTAGATTGCTCCCCCCCAATTCGCCGTCCCCCAGCCCTTCCGCCAGGCCGCGGTTCGGACGGAGAGCCACGCCGAAGGCACCCCGCTCCGGGGGCTGGCGAATCGCCCGGACCCTGTTTCGGACCCGCTGCCGGCCTGCCTCTCGCTGCCGTGAGTTCGCACACCCCGACGTGCACGGCCCCGTGCCGAATCGTAAGCTTGAGATAGAGGCTTTGCCTCCAATTTGCTGCCCTCAGAGGCGCGCTGCGGACGCCCCGAGTCCGTTCCACAGCCGTTCGTCCCTACTTCCTGACCTTGGCGAGGCCGATTCATCTGTGCGCACGCGCCATATCAGACCGATATGGCGTGAGGAGGCACGTCATGACTCAGACCGCTGCCGACAGCGCTCAAATGGCTTTGCTGGAGCGGCTGGAGCCGCGGCTGCTCCTGAGCGGCTCGACGCCGCTGAGTGAGCTTTTCGGACATGCCCTGGCTGCCGAGCCCAACCCGTTTGGCGACATCGAGATCAGTAGCCAGCCCCCCACGCCGGGCGATGCCAACCTCGACCGGTACGTCGACGGCCTGGACTACAACATCTGGTCGGATCATTACCTGCACACTGGCGTCGGCTGGGATAGCGGTGAGTTCACCGGCGACGACCTCGTGGACGGGCTGGACTACAACATCTGGTCCCAGCACTACGGCACCCAGCCCGAGCCCGACCCGCCGCCGGACGATCCCGTTCCCGGCAGCGACGTCACCTGGTACACGGAAGACCTGGGCGACGGCCTGCGGCTGATGGTCCTGGGGACCGACGGCGACGACGCCATCAC
>LJUF01000017.1 GCA_001303665.1 Phycisphaerae bacterium SM23_33
CGCTCGCCTGCGGCAAGCCCTTTATTTTCAAAGTGTTGCGCGAACGGGCCCCAGGCGGGGGTCTGGGGCTCTTGCGCCCAGAAGGCACTCAAATCCCTTCAAAAGGGGTTCAGCGGATACCCCCCCGTTGGGATCCAGCGGTGGGCTTGGCGGAGCAGGCGGGGTTTGGCTTGAACCGGGCGGGCTGAAGGCGTGGGGTTACCGCTCGCTGCCGGCGAAGCCCAGGTACTCATCCAGCCAATCGTCGGTGCGGAGGACGGACTTTCGCTGGCGGAGGGCCATGCGGGTGGCCTTGGCCTGGGCGGTGTCGAAAAGCAGCCGCGTGAGGCGGGTGGAGATCTCGCGGTCGGTCTGCGCGTAGCGGCGGCGAAGGGCGCCGGCGACATGGGGGGCGTGGCGGCGGGCGAGCTCGTCTTCGAGGCAGACGATGGCCTGGGCGCTGCCGGGGTCGCCCTGGCGGGCGCATCGGCCGAAGAGTTGCCGGTCAATCCGCCCGGCGGTGTGGCGTTCGGTGGCGATGACGTGCAGGCCCCCGAGATCGGCCACGCCGGAGCCCAGCTTGATGTCGGTTCCTCGCCCGGCCATGTTGGTGGCGACGGTGATCTTGCCCCTGAGGCCGGCGGCGGCGACGATCTGTGCCTCTTCGCGGTGGCGGACGGCGTTGAGCACCTGGTGTTCCAGGCCCTCGGCGGTAAGCAGTTGGCTGAGGTGCTCGCTGGCGCGGACGCTGCGGGTGCCGACCAGTAGCGGCCGGCCGGTGTCGTGCAGGCGGCGGATCTCCTGGACGATGGTCTGCCACTTGGCCTGTTCGGTGGCGAAGACGCGGTCAGGCAGGACCTGGCGGATGCAGGGGCGGTTGGTGGGGATGACCACCACCGGGCGGTGATACACCTGCCAGAACTCCCTTCGGGCCTCGGTGGCGGTGCCGGTCATCCCCGCCAGCTTGCGATACAGGCGGAAGAAGCGCTGGAAGCTGACGCGGGCGTAGGTATCCTTGGGGGGCTTGACTTCCAGGTCCTCCTTGGCCTCGACGGCCTGGTGGAGGCCGTCGCGCCAGGTGCGGTCGGGCATGAGCCGGCCGGTGAATTCATCGACGATGACGACCTTGCCGTCGTCCACGACGTACTGCTTCTCCAATTGGTAGAAGTGCCGGGCGGTGAGGGCCTGGACGACCAGCTCCTCGCGGCGCCTGACGCCCCTCCAGATGCCGCCCAGCTCGCCGGCCAGCTGGGAGAGCCGCTGCTTGCCGGGGGAGGTGAGGTCGACCTCCCGGTAGCGCTCGTTGACGCGGAAATCGCGGGGGAGGCTGAGCTGCCCGGCCAGCTCGACCGCCTGCCGGAAGGCCTCCACCTGGTCGGGGTTGGGGGCGTCGCCGGAGATGATCAGGGGGGTGACGGCCTCGTCGATCAGCACGGAGTCGGCCTCGTCCACGATGACGTAGTGCAGGCCGCGCTGGACCAGCCGGTCGGTGCCGCTGCCGGCCCCCTCGGCGATCTTGCTCAGCAGGGCCGAGGTCAAGCCGGGCAGCCTGCCCAGCGCCAGCCGGTCGCGCAGGAAGTCGGCCGTCACCTCCTTGTTCGTGCAGTAGGTGACGTCGGCCCGGTAGGCCTGGCGGCGCTCCGGGGGAGACATGCCCTGGGCCACGTAGGCGACCTGCACGCCGCAGAACTTGTAGACCGGGCCCATCCACTCGGCGTCGCGCTGGGCCAGGTAGTCGTTGACGGTGACGATATGACAGCCCTTGCCGCGCCAGCCGGCGACGGTGGCGGGCATGGTGGCGGCAAGCGTTTTACCCTCGCCGGTGGCCAGTTCGGCGACACACCCGGCGTCCAGTGCCAGCGCCCCGGCGACCTGCACGAGGAAGGGTCTTTCCCCGATCCGGCGAAAGGCGACCTCGCGAACGATGGCGAAGGCCGTCAGCAGGTCCTGGGGCTTGTCCCGCCCGCGGCGGAAGCGCTCCCGGAACTCATCGGCCTGGGTTCGAAGCCTGGCGTCGGCCAGGTTGGCAAAGTGCTTCTCCAGGGCCATGACGTGTTCGGCCAGGCGGAGGAACCGCCCGCGGCGGGTGAGCAGCCGCTTGGCCACGCCCACGCTCACGTCCCAGGCGGCGTCCAAGCCCTTGGGAAGCTCCTGGCTGCCGCCGCGCTGGGAGAGCATCCGCCAGGTTGTGCTGGGCAGGTCGGTCACCTCAGACGTGGAACCTCTCCTGGAACATTTGCAGCACCGCCCGCCACAACTGGGCGAGCAGGGGTTTGTCGGCCATGCGGAAGCGGACCACGACGCGCTGCCCGGTCAGCAGGGGGACGCGGGGGTCGGGATCAGGCTGGATGTGGATTTCGAAGAAGGGCTCGACCGCCACCAGACCGCGCTGTTGTTCCGGCGCGGTCACGATGGGCCCGCCGGCCAGGGAACTAAGGGCAGGGGAGGGCAGGTGCTCTTTCCCGGCCGGCAGGATCCGCAGCCGGGAGCCGGTCAGTTCCCCGTCCGGGCAGCCCTTCAGGCGGATTTCCACGCGGGGCCCGGCCTGCTCGATGAGCATGGCGTCCTGCTGGGGGGCCGTGGCGCGGATGATCACGCCGTCTTTGCCGGCGACCACCCCCACCCTGTCGCCGTGGCGAAGGTAGGCCCCTTTGAGTCGTTCGATATTTGGCGAGATCCACTGTCCGGCAAAAGGCGACTTGATCACCAGGGCGTTGAGCTGGTCGTCGACGCGGCGGATCTGGTCGTCGAGGGCGGCGATCTGCTGGTCGAGGTATTGTGCCGCGGCAATGTCCTGTGTCTCGGCCAGCCGCCGCCGGGCCTCCAGGCCCCTGTGCTGGGCGAGCCATCGGTCCTTGCGGGCCGAAAGCTCCATGTTCACCGCCCGCAGCAGCGGCGGGCCCTCCGGGTCGACGTCCCGGCCGGAGGGCATGCAATCAACCACGAAGCCGTCGGCGGCGGCGTGGATGAACACGTGGCGGGCGGGCTCGACGACGCCTTCGATCCGGCTGCGGTCAGGGGTGGGGATGATCGCGAAGGGCACTAGAATGGCTGCCACGGCGGCCACCGTGGATGCGGCCGCCCTGGGGCGGACGCGGTCCAGCTCGCCGCTGGTGGCCAGGTAGTAGACGAGCTTGCCCACGGGAGCGCCGAGCCAGACGACGGCCGCCACGACGCCCAGCACCGCGGCGATGACAAATAACTCGTTGGGCAGGCGGTTGCCGAGGAACAGAATGATGACCGTCAAGATGAAGACGCGGTACAGCGTCGAGGCAATGCCGTAGAACACCATCCAGCCCTTCTCGCCGGTGGTGTGGGCGGGGTTCTGAGGACGGCGGACCCCCCAGGCGTGTCGCCGGACCAGGTAGGAGAGGTACTGGCGGCTGCGGGGAGCCAGGTTGGGGATCTCCAGCAGGTCCGAGAGGATGTAGTAGGCGTCGTATCGCAGCAGGGGGTTGCCGTTGAACAGCAAGGTCGAGACGCTGGCGATGAAGATGACGTTGTAGGCGACGGCGTTGACGGGGCCCGGCCCAGTCAGGGCCCAGACCGCCGCCGCCACGGAGGCGATGCCCAGCTCCACCATCATGCCCATGGTGCCGACGAGCACCCGGTGCCACTTGCTGCGGAAGGCCCAGGCGCTGGAGGCGTCGACGTACGGCAGGGGCATGAACACCAGGAACATCACGCCCATGACGTGCACTTCGCCTCCCGAGCCCGCCTGCTGCCCGAACTTCTTGCAGGCGAAGGCGTGGCCGAATTCGTGCAGGATCTTCACGACGATGATGCTCAAGTACATCAGCGGCAGGTTTTTCATCAGGTTGGCGCGGGCGAAGACGTCCTGCCCGCGGGAGAGGAGGGCATCAAAGTGGGTGACGGCGAAATACCCCCCCACGACCAGCAGCCCTGCCCAGAGGACAAACCCGACCCAGGTGAAGATCCAGCGGACGGCCGGCAGCAGCGCGTTCAGGAACGCGTCCGGGTCGATCAGCGGGATGCGGATGAAGAGGAAGTTCATCAGGTAGCTTTTGACTTCGCGCTGGACGCGCCGCTGATAGCGCTTGAACAGGCTCTCGGTGTCGGGGGGCAGCTCAGCGTGCAGGAGGTTGGAGGCGTACAGCTGCCCCAGCAGTTGAATTGCCTCGCCCTGTGTGGGAGCGGCGTCGCCGAGCGTCTCATTGCAGATCCGCCACACCTCCCCCACCGTCCGCCGGCCGTCC
Source organism: Phycisphaerae bacterium SM23_33 (assembly GCA_001303665.1). GTDB lineage: Bacteria > Planctomycetota > Phycisphaerae > SM23-33 > SM23-33 > SM23-33. Next base: position 4,197 of record LJUF01000017.1, read on the forward strand.
AGCATCCCCACGAACCCGTAGGCGGGCTCGTTCAGCCGGGAAAACTGGTTGTTGGAGGGGTCCTGAAGGACGTGCCACATCTGCCCGCGAAAGTGCTGGCGGTAAACCTGCACGGTGGAACGCAGCCGCGGGTGCAGCTCCGCCACCCGGTACCACGATTCGCTGAATGTCGGACGATCCACAGGCACTTCAGCGCCCTCGCCGTTACAGCCACAGCTTCATCCGCGCCCAGTTGACCACCTTGTGCGTGAGCAGCCAGCCGTAGCTGCGCCGGCCCAGGGATATCTTGGCCACGCCTTCCATGCCCGGACGCATCCAGGGATAGGTCTCCCCCAGGTGCGCGCGCACCTTGAACACGTTCTGCTGGTCCACCACCTCGGCCATGGGGTTGACGCGCTCCACCTGGAAGGGGATTCGCTGTTCGGGGTAAGCGGCCGTGGCCAACTCGCCCACCACCTTCGTGTCTTTCTCGACGGCCTCGGCCACGGCGAGCTGGACGTCAGCGATTTGGTTATCGGGCACGGCCAGTTCCGCCCGCAGCCTGTCCACCGGGGCGACTTCGAAGAGCACGTCGCCCATTTTCACGGGGGCGCCGACCTGCCTCCTGAGGTCGCCGGTCACGACGAGCCCGCTGATCTTGGAGACGATCCTGGCCTTTTCAATCTGGTATTCCAGGAGGCGGATTCTGGCGGCCACTTCCTCGGCCGCGGCCTGAGCGATCTGGGCCTGTGCCGTCTTGCCGTCGCGCATGGCGGCCGCCGCCTCCGTCAGGCGGCCGGTGCGATCGGCCTGGGCGGCGGCCAGTTGCAGCCTCAGCTCGGCCGTGTCCAACGTCGCCAGGACGGTCGGGCCGGCGGCGATCCTCTGGGGGAAGGCCGTGGCCAACAGCGAGCGGTTCAACTCGACCAGATGCCCGCCCTTGGGCGTGCCCTTCTTCAGGTCCGCCAGCAGTTCGGTCTGCCGTTGGCCCAGCTTGAAGCCCTGCCAGGCGGCCGAGTCGTAGCAGGCTTCGGAGCGGAGCAAGTCGTTCAGTTGACGGATGATTGCGGCTTTCGCCTGGTCATTCGGTTCGGCGCCTTCGGCGGCCGCAATGGCTTGGCGCGCTTCCTCGCCCAGCAATGCCCAGATGTGCTTGCCGGCAGAGGGCTCACCGGCTGCGGCCTGGGCGCGGATCTCAGCCAGCAGCCCCGCCCAGTCCTGCACGTCCGCGGCTTCCAGCAGCCAGGACGGCTCGTCGGCCTTTGAGCCCACGACATTGTCTCCCGGGTCGACGTAGACCTGCATGAGATACCCGTCAAAGGGCGCCGGCAGGCGCTGCTGCAGGGTGGCCTCCAGGGCGAAGGGCGCGTCAGCGCGGTACTCGCCCTTGCCGAAGATCAGCGCCGCCAGGACCACCATGGCGAGCACGGCCGCCAGCTTTAGCCAGGTGTGCTTGGGCCCCAGGCCCGCCGCCAGGGCCTCCCGGGCGGAGGCGGCGGCCCGGGCGCCGACCCACCGGTCGTGCTCGTGCAGGTCCACCAGCCGGGGCGTGCACAGGTCGCACGTCAGCCGCAACGACTCCATCTCCTCGGTCGTGAAGACGTTCTCCGCCGGCCGCTGCGCGGTCAGCACGGCCACCACCTTCGCCTCCCGGCGCAGCGGGACGCTGGCCACGGCCGCCGGGCCGTGCCGGGTGGCCAGTTCTCCGGTGGCCCGGCTGATGTAAGCGGCCTGGCTGGCCGGCGGGTAAAGCACCTCCAGGTCCTGATCGAGGCATTCCTCCATGGCGGCCTCGATGGTCTGCACGAGCTTCATTTTCCGGCTGAGCTTTTCGGTGTGGCTCATGGCCTTGAGCTTGACATACCTGCCGGCCAGAAACCCCAGGCTGACGCAGTCGCATTGCCACCGGCTGGCCACTTCGTTGCACATGGCCATGGCCGCCGCGGCGAAACGGTCCGAGCCGTTCACGGCCGACAGCGCCTCCAGCGACACCCTCATCCGGCGGAGGTCCGCCCCGCGGCGCTGGAGGGCCAGCCGCATTTCGTAAAGGCTCAGCAGGCTGGTGGACAGCTCCAGCCGGTCCTGCCCGGCGGCCAGCTCCCCGCGCGTGCCGGCTTCGAGAATGAACGCCGCGGCCCCGCCAATCCCGCCGCTGCGGGCCAGCGGGATCATCACCAGATGCCGCCGCGCCGGCTGGCCGTAGAGCTCGTCCGGCTCGTGCACCGGCTGGGTGACGGTTTGGGCAGTCTCCATTGTCCGGGCGACGGACGCCGCCGCCTGCGCCAGCCACATTGGCGCAGTGGAGCCCTGCGCCAGAGCGGGGTGCACGGCCAGAACCTCTGCCTTGCCTTCCGGTGCGACCCGGAGAATGGCCCCGGCCTCGGCCGACGCGATGTGACACTGCACCGCCAGCAGGTTGGCCAGGAACAACTCCGGCGGGCCCTCGAACCGGCTGAGCCGTTCGATCAGCTCCGCCGTCGTCGGCGCCTTGTGGGCCTCGAAACCAGTGCGGGTGTGTTCCACCGTCATCAGCAACCACCTCATCCGGCCGAAGCCGAGCGTCAGGTGCTCTTGGTGCGCTTCGTGACGTCCAACTCCAGCTCGCCGAACCGCTCCTCGTGGCGGCGAATCAACTGACTCAGCGTGATGGCCAGACGCTTGGCCGAGTAGTAGTTCATGATGACCCGCTCGTTCACCTGGAAGATGATCTCCGGCTGTTCTTGCTGCTGCTGCTGGCCAACCGGGTTCAAGAGGTTCAGCCCGAAGTCGAGCATGACCTCCTCGGCCGTGCCGTTGGTGCGGAACGCGTTGGCGTACCCGGTCCGCATGTTCCGCTCGTCCACCCGAATTCGGATCTGCCGCTGCCCGGTCTGCTCGCGGACCTGCTCCTCAATCGGTTTGTCCTCGGCGTTGCCTGATTCGCGCTTGGCTGCCATGAATTACTCCTTCCTGCCCGGTGGCTTTTTCGAGAGGGGGACTTCCGCTTTTTCCATTGCGCCGCCGCTGCCGGCAGGCGCCTGAAAGCTCACTTTAACCCGCTCACCGGCCGGGGCAGAGCCCTCGTAGGGCACCTCCACCCGGACCGTTTTGGTCTCGCTGGCCGAATCCGCCATGGCGGCGATGTGGATGATCTTGCCCATCACCGTCCGGTTCTCCTGGCCCTCGCCGGCAATCGGAAACGCCACCTCGGCCTTGCCGCCGAGGGCCAGCTTCATGGCCCGCACCTGACCGACGGGCACGGGCACGTCCACCCACAGGGGGTCGGTCTTTACCACCCGGATGATGTCCTCGACGCCGTCGGCGCTCTCCCCTTCGCGGAGCATGATCTTCTCGACCCGGCCGGCGATCGGGCTCACCAGCTGCATCTGGTTCACCCGAACCTTCGCCTCGAGGTACTTGAGCTGGTTCAGGTCATTCTCGAACCTGGCCAGTTCCAGCGACAGCTGCTTTATCTTCGCTTCCAGCTGGGCGTGCTCCAATTCCATCTTGGGCACCGCGTTGCGCTCGTACGCCCACTCCTTCATCCTGAGGTCGACGTTCGCCTGCTCCAACTGAGCCGCGGCCGCCCTGACGTGTATGGTGTCCTCGGCCTGGGCCTTGAGTTGTTTCAACTGGGCCTGCTCGGCCTCGTCGTCCAACTGAACGAGCGTCTGGCCTGGCTCGACCAAGTCGCCCTCCTTCACCAGTACCGCCTTGATTCGCCCGGGGCGGAGGAAGGAAAGGGTGACGTCTCTGCTGGGCCGGGCGACGGCCTCAATGGCCTGGCCCAGGCAGAGCCCCGCGCCCGGGACCAAGAGAACCGCGGCCGCCAGGCACAACGCGACCCTCACCTGCGCCCTCATGATGTTGCTCTCCCATGCAAAAGGGTCTTCCAGTCTTTCCACCAATATCGGCATAAGCAGGTGCCTTTGCAAGCAGTTCCGCCCGGGCGAATGGCCCGGATCCGGCCGGCGGGCGGGCTTCCGTCCTCGGCACTCGCGACGCGACCCCGCGGCCGCGCCGCAGGGCCAGCCCAAGCCGGAACTTGTGGCGGACCCTCGCAGCCAAACCGGCGTTCCCTGCCGGCAACGGCCCCCCAGCCCCGGACCTCGGACCGGCTTCATGCCATATTATGCCAGCGATTGGCTTGTCGAACAAGCCCATGGTGAATACAGTGGAGGGCGAGACCGGCTCGCCTGGGACCGTGGGGCCGGCCCGCGGGCTCAGGCGATGTTCGTCGATGGGAGGGCCTCATGGGACCGAACTCCGCCGAACTGGCCGGAAAGACCGCCCTGGTGACCGGTGCGGCCAAACGCATCGGCCAGGCCACGGCCCTGGCCCTGGCCGCCGACGGCGCCAACGTCATCGTTCACTATAACACCTCCGCCAAACAGGCCGAGCAGCTCGCCCACAGTATCCTCCAGGCCGGCACGAAGGCCTGGGCCCTGCAGGCCGACTTGGGCGACCCGGCCCAGGCCCAGGGCCTGCTGCAAAGGGCCGTCCAACAGGCCGGGCCCGTGGACATCCTTATCAACAACGCCTCCATTTTCCCCCCCAGCCGCCTGACCGACTTCACCGCCGACGAGCTGGCCGAGAGCATCAACGTCAACGCCCTGGCCCCGCTGCTGATCGGGCGAGCCTTTGCCGCCCAGCGGCGGCCGGGGGTGATCGTGAACTTCCTCGACTGCCGCATCGGCGACTACGACCGGTCGCACGCGGCCTATCACCTCAGCAAACGCATGCTGTTCAGCCTGACGCGAATGATGGCGCTGGAGTTCGCCCCCGCCGTCCGGGTCAACGCCGTGGCCCCGGGGCTGATTCTGCCCCCGCCGGGCCAGGACGAGTCGTTCCTGCAGCGCCTGGCCTCGACCAACCCGCTCCACCGCCACGGCGGGGTGGCCGACGTCGCCGAGGCGGTGAGGTTCCTGATTCGAAGCGAGTTCGTCACCGGGCAGGTCATCTATGTGGACGGCGGACGCCACATGAAAGGGGCCATGTATGGCTGAGGCCCGGACGGAGCCCGACAAGATCCACATCCGCGACCTGCTGCTCCGCTGCGTGCTGGGGGTTTACGAGGCCGAGCGAAAAGACAGGCAGGACGTGGTCATCCACATCACCATGGAAGCGGACCTGCGCCAAGCCGCCCGGAGCGACCGTATCCAAGACACCGTCAACTACAAAGAAGTGAAGCAGCGCGTGATCGAGCTGGTGGACCGGTCGTCCTTCTTCCTTGTGGAGCGGCTGGCCGAGGCGATTGCCGACGTGTGCCTGCAGGAACCGCGCGTGCAACGGGTGCGGGTGCGGGTGGAGAAGCCGGCGGCCCTGCGCTTCGCGCGGACGGTCGAGGTGGAGATCGTCCGGGAGCGGCCGGCCGATGGCTGAAGCGGTGGACGCCTTCGTGGCCGTGGGGTCCAACATCGAACCGGACAAGAACCTGCCCGAGGCCCTGCGGCTGCTGGGCCGGTGCGTGCGGATTACCGGCGTCTCCACCGTCTACCGGACCGCCGCGCTGAGCGGGCAGGGGCAGGAAGAGTTCGCGAACGGGGTGTGGCGGATCCGGACCTCGCGGCTGGGCGAGGTCGTCCGGCCCGGGGCGGAAAGGGAGCTGGAACCTGTCGCGGAACTGACACAGCGCCTCAGAAGGAGCCTGCAACGATGAACGAGGAACGGGTAGCCGAACTGGTGCGCGAACTGCTGATCGAGCTCGGCGACGATCCCGACAGGGATGGCCTGCGGAGAACGCCGATTCGCGTCGCCAAGGCCATGGCGTTTCTGACCCAGGGATATCGGACCGATCCCAAGGCAATCGCCCGGGACGCGGTGTTCGAAAGCCACGCCAACAACATGATCATCGCCCGCGACATCGAGGTGTACAGCCTGTGCGAGCATCACATCCTGCCCTTTTACGGGCGCTGCCACATCGGCTACATCGCCAGGGACAAGCTGGTCGGGGTCAGCAAGCTGGCGCGGATCGTGGACTGCCACGCCCGGCGGCTCCAGATCCAGGAGCGTCTGACGGCCCAGATCGCTCAAGAAGTGATGGAAGCCGTCAACGCCGCCGGCGTCGGCGTGGTGATGGAATGCCGGCACCTGTGCATGATGATGCGCGGCGTGGAGAAGCAGAACTCGATCATGATCACCTCCTCCGTGCTCGGCTGCTTCCACGATGACGCCGCCACTCGGGGTGAATTCCTGGACCTCATCGGCCGGCCGGCCGTCTGAGCGCCGGGCGCTTCACGCCGGCGCGTAGGTGTCTTGGCAATGCCTGGCCACGTATAGCGACTCCAGGTCCTCCCGGCAGTCGTACACAAGCCGCCCGTCCGGGTCGCCGTACCGGCCAGCCAGCGCCCGGGCCGGGACCGTGTAGATCGTCTCCAGCCCGAGGGCGCGGTTGCTCAGATATGCGTCCACTATCGATTCGACCGGGTCGCTTTCGAGATTCCCGAGCCTCCACCACGGCTCCAGTGTGCTGAGATTCGAGAAGACGTCCATATCGGGAGTGACGAAAAACCACAGCTCCGGATACTCGAATGACTCGCAGGTTACCCGGTCGCTCCCGCTGAGGATCTCCTGATACCACTGCCGCTCCGTCCGCCAGAGCGTGTCCTTCTTCCGGTACTTCCGGGTGGCCTCAACGATCGCTTCCGGAATCCCGTCCAGGTCTTCGACACTCGGCCGGAGATGCTCGATCTTTCTGGCCTCGCCGTCAGGCCCGGGCGTCTGCATGAAGATCTCGAACTCCCCGCCCAGGGCGGCAACTCTTTCCCGCAGCTTCAGCTTCTCCGCCAGCTCCAGCAACCCGCCCAGCTCGGGGAGAATCTTTCTCGTCAGGAACAGCTGCCAGCGCGGCTTCATGCCCGCCTCCAGCAGCCGCTCGGTCGCGGTCAGGCTGTCCCGGAACGCACCCTTCCGCCGGCAAAACCAGTCGTGGGTCTCGGCCAGGCCGAAGAACTTGATCTGACACTTGCCCGGGCCGACCCGGCCGGCCCACGGGGCATATTCAGGGTCCCGGGCCAGCCGCCAGACGCTGAGCAGCTCATATCGGGCCGGCCGGCCGTCGCTGAGCTCGGCTTCCAATTCGTAGAGCTGCTTGTAGTCGTCGGAAAAATCTGGCTCGCGGAAACAGGTGGAAAAGACCAGGCCCTTGACGGCGGAACCGGCCTGCCCGGGCGCGAAGAAGCCCCGGAACTGTTCGGCGACCCGGCGAACATCCTGAACGGAAAGGCGCTTGTTCTGCGCCCGGCCGAGCCAGCAGTGGCGGCAGGCGTTGGGGCAGCCGCACATGTCAACCGCAATGCCGACCTTTTCCTTCAGCGGCGCCACTTAGGCTCTCCCCGGCGGCAAAGAGATGCTTCGCCGCCCAGCAGTATAGGAAGGGAAGTCATCGTGTCCATACTATAGGCTCGGCCTCCCCCGGGGCCCGGACGGAGGCCTGTGAAGAGCCGTCTCAGGCGGTTTCGGGCATCTCAAAGCGGTAGCCGATGTCGCGAATCGTCCTGATGAAGGTGGGACGGGCAGGATGGGGCTCGATCTTCTTCCTCAGCGTGTTGACGCAGCGATCCACACTGCGCGAGGTCACGAAGACGTCGTAGCCCCACACGGACTTGAGGATCTGGCTGCGTGTGAGGGCGCGGTCGGCCTGCCGGACCAGGAACTCCAGCACGGCGAACTCCTTTGGAGTCAGGGAGATCTCCTGGCCGTTGCGCAGGAGCTTTCGCGACGTGAGGTTCAGCTCGCAATCGCCGAATCGGCAGACCGTCGGCCGGCCGCGGCGCCGACGCCGAAGCAGCCCGTTCGCCCGCGCCAGCAGCTCCTTGATGCTGAAAGGCTTGGTAACGTAATCGTCGGCCCCCAGGTTCAGCCCCAGCACGATGTCGGACTCCTGGCCCTTGGCCGTAAGCATGACGACGGGCATCTCCAGCCCCTCGTTGCGGATCAGGCGGCAGACTTCGTATCCGTTGACCTTCGGCAGCATGATATCGAGGACGATCAGGTCGGGCCGGCCGTCCAGGGCCAGCTCCAGGCCCTTCTCGCCGTCGGAGGCCGTCTCCACACGATAGCCGTCGAACTCGAAGTTGTCCTTCAGGCCGCGCAGCATCGTGGCGTCGTCTTCAACGATCAGAACCGTTTCGCCCGCCATGCCTGCGGTTAGTCCTTTCGCGATCCGGCGGCCCCGGCCGCGCCGCCGACTGGAAGCCTCACGGTAAAGCTGCTGCCCTTGCCGGGCTGGGTGGCCACGTCAATCGAGCCGCCGTGTGCGTCCACGATGAACTTCACGATGCTCAGGCCCAGGCCGCAGCCGCCGGCGCTGCGGGTGAGTGACTGGTCCACCTGGTAGAAGCGGTCGAAGATGTTCTTGGCGGCCCGGCGCGAAAGGCCGATGCCGTTGTCCGCCACCTCCAGGCAGACGTTCGCGTCGGCCTCGTAAGCCCGCACGGCGATGCGCTTGTCGTCCTTGGAATACTTGTACGCATTGTCCAGCAGGTTGAGAAGCACGGTGACCAGGGCGTCGCGGTCGGCGGTGATGGCCGGCAGGTCCGGCGCGACGCGGACCTCCAGCTTGCAGTTGGGTCCGTTCAGGCGGTCGGCCATGGCCTCCACGGCAGCCGCCACGACCTCGTCGAGCTTCACCGGACCGAACTCAAAGGCCACCTTCTTCCGCTCCATCCGGGAGAAGGTCAGGAAGTTGTCTATCAGCCGGGTGAGCCGCTCGTTCTCCCTGGCGATCAGGCTGAAGTATTCACGGGCCTGCCACTGGTCCTGGTAGCGGCCGGCCAGCAGCGTGTCCACCAGCACGCGGATCGAGGCCAGCGGCGTCTTCAGCTCGTGGGAAACGGTCGCGATCAGGTCGTTCTTCAGCCGGGCGAGCCTCATCTGCCGACTGACGAAGCGCCCCACCATCAGGGCCAGCACGGCGATGATCACGATGCCCACGATGCCGGTCCAGAGGTAGATGGCATTGCGTCTGCTGGCGGCGGCCGCGAAGGGCTCCTCCCCCGCCAATCGAAGTTCCAGCTTCCACCCGGGCATCTGCCTGGGCGCCGCCACCGCCAGGACTGCCTCGGCTTCCGCCGGCGGCGAGCCGGGCCGGACGAGCGCCAACGTCGCCCCGGCGAAGGGCTCGTCCAGCCGCCCCGCCGATCTCATCTCCGCCAGGAGAGTCTCGGTCCTGAAGATGGCCGCCACCTCCCCCCCGGCCGAGGGGAAGTTCCACAAGTCTCCCGGCGCTCGCGACAGTTGCAGCGGCCGGGCCGGCGGGGGGCGGGCTTCCAGATATTCGGCCGCCAGATGCTCGGCGGCCAGCGTGGGAAAGGCCGGCACGTCCGGCGCGACTTCGCGCAGCGCCAGCATGAGGAAGCGCCGCTGGCCGGAGGGCATCGCCGGGTCGCCGTAATCGCTCAGCCGGTCGGCGAGCTTCCCGGCAAGGGCGCGGAATTGCCGGCTGTCGGTTTCTTCGGCCAACTCCAGGGCCAGCAGCAGGGCATCGGGGGCGATGAGTCTGCCGCCGGCGCCCCTGGCCCCGCGGAGCTCGGCCGAGGCGAGCGGGCCGGTCAGGATGACAACCGCCTCGTGCTTGCGCCCGGCCTGGGCCAGGCAGCGGGCCTGGGCCCGCAGCGCCCGGGCCGTGAGGTTTCGGTCCTTGGCCTCCCGGGGGATCGTGGCATATGCCTCGGCCGCCTTGCCGGGCAGTCTCTGCTGGTATTCCAGTTCGCCGGCGGCCAGCCACGGCGACGAAGGTTCGTCCGGCTCGGCCGCCAGGGGCGCCTCCAGCAGCGGATATTCCAGTTGGCCGGCCTTGTCGTACACCACCACGCTGTCGGCCACGCCGGAGGTCACCAGCTCCGCGAAGATCCGCGCCGCGGGCAGTTTGTCCGCCTTGGCCAATGCCCGCTGCTTGTCGAGCCAGTGTTTCTCGAGGGCTTCTTGCGCGGCCAGGGCGTGCTGACGATACGCCTGAGTGAGTCTCTGCCGCACGGCCAGACGCTCGTTGCGCATGGCCGCGCTCATGAACCACAACACGCACGCCGTGGGCACGACCACGGTCAGCAGCAGGAGGCCCAGCACGGGCCACGGCTCCAGGCCGCGGCCCGTGCTCGTCCGCAGCGATCGCTTCGTCACAAGGCGGCCCTCTCCGTGGGTTTCGTGTCCCTGTCGGCGTCCTTTTGCACAGGGACGATTTTCAGGCTTTCCACGATCGCGTCAAACTCCTTCCGGGCGGCCTCGAACTGGTCCTTCCGGATGCGAAAGACGAACCAGTACACCTTCGACCTGCCCAGCACGTACGTCCGGTATTCCACCTTGTCGCCGGCCGTGTCCTGGTAGTCGGCGACGTATCGGGCCGTGGGCAGGCCGGCGGTTTCCAGCTCCGCCCAACTGCCCGGCCGAACTTTGTAGCCTTCGAAGAAGCCCTGCACCTTCGTTGCCGCCTGCTCGGCGTACTTGCGGGCCGAGGGGACTTCGGCCTCTCTCGGCCGGCCCGCCAGCAGGGCCGAGGTCTCCGGTTCGGGCGGAAGCAGGTGAAGTCGAAACTCCTCCTGCGGCTCGAGGTATGAGTGCCAGCCGGCCGGAAGCGCCAGCCGCACGCCGGATTTCGCGTCGGCAAGAAGCTCGGGCTCGGCTGGCTTTCGCACCAAGACCTCGGCCAGCTCCATGACCGCCGAGCCGGAATCGTACTTCACCAGGTACTTGTTCTCGTCGGCCGAGAACCACAGCGTGTGCTCCAGCCCCTTTGTTTCCCCGGAATACACCGCCAGGATGACCTTGTGGCAGTCGAACCGCCCGGCGGGGACCGCCAACTTCTCCTTGCTCACCACGCGGATCCTGCACTCAAGCGGCGTGCCGCCCATGACGGGAAAGATGGGGAACGACCCCCGGTAGCCTTCCTTCAACGGCAGCCGGCGGATCAGGAACAGCGCCTGCTCGTTATCGTAGGCGACCTCCTCCAGGGATACGACACGAGTGACCGCAGACTTGCCCGGCGCCGCGACGGTCAGCTTCACCTTGCCCGCGGTGTACTCGGCCCGGTAATCACCCAGATTGCTGTTGAACGTCCTGGAGGAGATGGGGGCGAAGCTGTCGCGCCGGGCGTCCACGCGGGTGAACTGGCTCATCTCGCCGACCGGCACCACCAGCCACGATTCCACCCGCCAGGCGTCGACATCGCCCGATTTGACGGCCTTGGCGGTGTAAATCAGAGCACCGATCTCCATGCCCACCATGGACTTCAGCTTCAGGTGCATCTGCTCGCCGTCCTTCCAGGGGACGGGGGCGAGCTTCAGCGGCTCTGTGGCGGACACTTCGCCCTCTCCCAGCCGATAGCCGAAGCCGGTGGTGATGCTCCCCCCGGCAGGAACGATCTTCTCCACGAACAGCTCCCAGCGCCCATCGCGCTGCCGCCGGGCCATGTCCGCCGGCGTGGTGTCGAGCAGCTCGGCGCCTTTCGGCAGTCGGTATATTTCCAGGCGGCGGGTCCGCGCGCTGCCGGGCCAGTGCTGCTGGGAGAAGCGGAATACCCGATCCGAGCGCTTGACCAGGCCCACCGTCCCTTCGCTGGCCAGCAGCACCGCCTTGCCCGGAGCCACCGGCTCGTTCAGCGTCACCTGGTATCGGTAGATGTTGCCCTCGTGTGTGGCGGTGAACTTCACCGGCCGGCTCCGGTCGTCGCTCATCCGCTCCACCTCGACGTAGTCGGAGTTGATGAAGTGGCGCTGGCTCACCGGTGCGGAGGAAGTGTTGATGTGCTGCTCGATCAGCCGGAAACGGATGGTCCCGCCAGGCTGGACCTCGTTGATGGAAATCTGCGTGTATATGAGAGGCTTCACGGTCAGGTTCGCCGAGGCGGTGCCGAGGGCTTTGGCGGGATCCAGCTTCTGCTGCGGCGCGTCGTAGGCGTGCACGTCAATGACATACTCACCCGGAGGCAGCTCTTCGGCAGCACGGATGGTGCGGCCCCCCTTGGCCTGGCCGTAGACTACGCTGCTCGCGTCGGCCGGCAGGTCCGCGACACTCCACAGGGACTTGCCGTCGGCCTTCCGCTCGCGGACCGCAACGGCAAAGTTCCGAGCCTGCTTGGCAATCTCGGGATCCACCTGCCAGGCGATTTCCAGGTGACTGTACTCGTGGACTTCCCCGCCGGCTGCGGGCTGGCCTTCCTTCCCCTTCGGCACGACCTTCAAGGCGACACGCTCCTCTATCCTGCACCCGACGAACTCGGGGAACGGTTGGGTCGGCGCCGCCGCCGACGTGCCGTGCTGGAGCAGCTTGTAGCGGATCTTGATGTGTCTGGGTGGCTCGTTAACGAGCTGTAGAATCTGCAGGACCCCGATGCTGCCCTCGCGGGTCTTGAAGGCGTAGGAGCGGGGCAGTTCTCCCAGCGCACTCATGACGGCCGGCGTGCCGGGCTTGCCTTCGGAAAGGTCGTCCCGGATGCCTGTAAGATCAAGGCTTTCCCACTTGGGACCGGCCAGGGGAATCACGACCATGTCCACCCCCCACAGCCCCGGTCCGGCCGCGTTCGTCTCGGCTCCGCCATCAATGCCCTGAGCCGCCATCCAGGCCAGCGCTTGGTCCTTGCCTCCTCCCAGTCCCTTCGGCGGCGTGAAGAGCTTGCCGGCATCCAGATCAATCAGCCAGTCTCTGTTCATGCCGTCATCATTGACGGTCCGCTCGACGGCCTGGTTCAGCGGCAGATACTCCGGCGGCCGGGTCAGCTTGGCCAGCTCGGCCTCGGCCTTGGCGACGAACGTCCTCTGCTCGGGGAAGGAGCGGACCAGCTCGCGGAACTGCGCCACCGCCTGGACCTCGTCGCGTTTCTTCAGGTGGCACATGCCCAGCCGGTACAGCGCCTCGGCGACGTGGCGGCGATTGGCCTTGGACTCCTCGATGATCTGCTGGTAGATCTTCATGGCGGCGTCCAGGTCGCCGGCCGCCTGCTCCTTGTGAATGGCCTGTTCCAGCAGCACGGC